>CAYSME010000001.1:0-48026 GCA_964432085.1 uncultured Gammaproteobacteria bacterium
ACAATTAAAATCATAATTAGTTTATTAGTAAACTAGTAATTAGTAATTAGGTTAAGAAGAAATTTTAACCTTGGATAACAAAGAGTTTAACATTTTTGCCACTTCTATTGATAAGTTAATCAGATTATTAAACTCATTTTCAGTAATATATTCCAAATCTTTAGACAATTCTAAAAAATATTGAGTTTCTACTAATGAGCCCCTGGCCTGAATCAAAAATTGACAAAATTCTTTGTTTGTCTTTCTAGCGCTGCCTTCAACTATATTTGCTGGAACAGAGCTCGAAGCTCTTCTCAACTGAGATATTATCCCAAATATTTCATCTTTGGGATATTTTTTTGTAATTTTATATATATCCAAAGTATATTGATGGGCCTTTCTCCAAACTAACATATTGTGGTACAACATAAACAATTTTACTACCTAATCAACTACTTACTAATCAACTATTTTTCTATCCTCTCCCATGGATATTCTTCATATCCGAAATGTCCATATCGTGCTGTGTTTTTGTAAATCGGCCTTTTCAAATCAAATTTTTCTAAAATGCCTTTTACTGATAAATCCATTAAATTCCAAATAAAATCTTCAATTGTTTTCAAATCTTTTTTTTCAGTTCCAAAAGTTTCAAAAGATTTTGCCAATGGATCTCTTTGGCCGATAACATAAGATAATTGAACTTCACACCTGTCAGCCAAACCAGCTGCTACCACATTTTTTGCTAAAAACCTGGCCGCATAAGCCCCACTTCGGTCAACTTTTGTTGGATCTTTTCCTGAAAAACAACCACCACCGATTCTTCCCATTCCACCATAAGTATCCACCACAATTTTTCGTCCAGTCACTCCGGTATCACTGGCTGGCCCACCAATTTCCCAAGCCCCAGTACCATTAAAAATAAATTTATCAAAATCAATTTTTGTCAAATTATATTTTTCTAAAATTGGCAGAACAACTAATTTATATAATTCATTTTTAACATCCTCAGATTTAACATCAGGCGAAATTGGTTTAGCTAAAACTACTTGTTCAACTCCCATTGCCTTTTTATTTTCATATCTCACACTTACTTCTGATTTGCCATCAGGACGAAGATATTTTAATTCACCAAATTGTAACTCATCCATTTTTCTGGCAAATTCATGACATAAAACAATCGGCAAAGGCATCAATTGTGGAGTTTCATTACACGCATATCCAAACATCATTCCTTGATCTCCAGCTCCTTCATTATCAACCCCAACCGCAATATCTTTCGACTGTTGGTGAATCGCTACATCAAAAACAGCGTTTTTATCAAAACTAAATTCTGCTTTATCATAACCTAAATCTGTAATCACTTTCTGGGCTATACTCTTATAATCCAACTCAGAATTGCAAGTAACTTCTCCTGCCATTGTAACTTTATTTGTCGTTACCAATGTTTCCACTGCCACTCTTGAATTTTTATCAACACTTAATGCCGCATCTAATACAGCATCTGAAATCTGGTCACAAACTTTGTCGGGATGACCAGCACATACCGACTCTGATACAAAAAGGGGATAATTCATTTTTCCTCCTGTTTAATTAATAAAGAGGCTTGTCTCTTTCTATTTCTAGAAAAAAAGCACCGCGGCTCACCAATTGGTAAACTCGGTTGCTGCCCTGACTTTTAATCAGAACTCTTGACAAACTAATCCATATTAACAAAAAAATGATAAACTTTCAAAGTATGATAGAAACCCCTATTATTATTAGCGGATCAATTGCTATTGATCGTATTATGAATTTTTCTGGCCGGTATAAAGACTTAATTAAACCAGATAAAATTCATGTTTTATCACTTAGTATTTTCTTAGAAAAATTAAAAGATACTCAAGGTGGTGTTGGTGGAAATATTTCCTATTCATTAGCATTGTTAGGAGAAAAACCTATACTGATTGGATCTGTTGGCTCAGAGGCCAAAGAATACATTGAAAAACTAAAAAAAATTGGAGTAAATGTTGACAATGTTTTTTTTAGCAAACTTCCTACAGCCTCTTTCAATGTTATGACCGATATCGAAGATAATCAAATAGGCGGATTTTATCCCGGAGCCATGTACGACAGTGATAATTCATCTTTTAAACCATGGAAGGATAAAAATGCTTTTTTCATTATTTCACCAAATGATCCAAAATTAATGAATCGATTAGTTGATGAATGTCAAAGATATAAATTAAGAATGCTTTTTGATTTTGGACAACAAGTCAATAATTCCCCAGCCGAATTCCTTAAAAAAGGTGTCAAAACAGCCGAAGTCATCATTGCTAATGATTATGAGATGTCTGTTCTTTCTGAAAAAATAAAATTATCTATAAATAAAATAAAAAAAATAGTTCCAATCTGTATTACTACTCTCGGATTTAAAGGATCAATCATAGAAGGTAATAAAGTTTCAAAACCCATTAAAATAAAAGCTGCCAAACCCCAAAATACATCCGATCCCACCGGAGCCGGAGATGCCTACAGATCAGGTTTTATTTATGGTTATGTTAGAAACTGGGACTTAAAAATTTGTGGACAATTAGGTTCCTTAGCTGCTGTTTATACTGTTGAAACCTACGGAACTCAGGAACATTTTTTCACTAAAAAAGAATTTATAAAACGTTATAATGAAAATTATAATCAACCATTAAATATTTAAATAAAAATGACAACTAATAAAAACGATTTTAAAGTCAAAGATTTATCATTAGCTTCTTGGGGAAGAAAGGAAATTATTTTAGCCGAAAAAGAAATGCCGGGTTTAATGAGTCTTCGAAAAGAATTTAAGAAAACCAAACCTCTAAAAGGTGCCAGAATATCCGGCTCGTTACACATGACCATTCAAACTGCTGTTTTAATTGAAACTTTAGTCGAATTGGGTGCCGAAGTTAGGTGGGCTTCTTGTAATATTTTTTCCACTCAAGATCACGCTGCTGCTGCCATTGCCAAAGCTGGCATTCCAGTTTTTGCTTGGAAAGGAGAAAGTGAAAAAGAATATTGGTGGTGTACCGAACAAACTCTAAAATTCAAAAATGGCAAAGGTCCAAACATGTTACTAGATGATGGTGGAGATATAACTGCATTAGTTCACGAAAAACACCCCAAACTTTTACCAGAAATCAAAGGAGTTTCTGAAGAAACCACCACCGGAGTCCACCATCTTTATCAAAGATTTAAAGAAGGCACTCTTAAAATCCCTGCTATTAACGTTAATGACAGCGTCACTAAATCAAAATTCGATAACCTCTATGGTTGCCGTGAATCACTCTGTGATGGCATCAAACGAGCCACCGATATAATGTTGGCTGGTAAGGTTGCCGTAGTTGCTGGTTATGGTGATGTTGGTAAGGGATGTGCTCAATCACTTAAATCTTATGGTTGCAAAGTTTTAATAACCGAAATAGATCCTATTTGTGCACTTCAAGCCGCCATGGAAGGATATTCAGTAGTTACAATGGAAAATGCCGTTAAAACAGGTAATATTTTCGTTACCACCACTGGTTGCAGAGACATTATCACCATCGAACATATGAAAAAAATGAAAGATACCGCTATCGTTTGTAATATTGGTCATTTTGATGTTGAAATCCAAGTTAAGCAACTTAATGAATTTCCTAAAATTAAAAAAGAAGAAGTTAAACCTCAAGTGGATCTTTACACCTTTCCAGATGGACACAGAATAATTCTTCTGGCCGAAGGCAGACTAGTAAATCTCGGTTGTGCCACCGGCCATCCATCTTTTGTTATGTCTTGTTCCTTTACTAATCAGGTTTTAGCCCAAATTGAACTTTTCACTAAAAAATATGATGTTGGAGTTTATCGTTTGCCTAAAAAATTAGATGAAAAAGTGGCTCAACTCCATCTGGAACAAATTGGAGTTCAACTTTCCAAATTAAGCAAAGATCAAGCCGATTATTTGGGCATAGACAAAGACGGACCTTTTAAACCAGAATTCTATCGCTACTAATATTAAATCTTTATCTTTTCTTTAATATCTCTATTAAATAACAATAATAACCCACCAAATAAAGCATTAATCACACCTAAAATCCCCAAAAAAGTAGACATTAGTAAAACACCTTCTGGGTTTCCAAAACTGGAAAAGAAATACAAATAAAGACCTTCTCTTGGTCCAAAGCCTCCAATAGAAATCGGCAAAATCAATATTACCGCTATAATTGGCACAAAAATAAAAATTGATAAAAAATCAATTCCTATCCCAAATTTCCAATTTATAAACCAAATTTGACACATCCATAAAAATTCACTCACCATTGATATTAATAAACATTTAGTCATTTGCTCCCTATTTTTCCCTTTAAACAAATCAAATGCCTCATCCAATTTTCTAAAAACTTTAAATTTTGGTAAAAGTTTAGAAACATCAAAAAAATAAATCAAAACACAAATTAACAGACAAATTAATGCCAAAACCAAAAATAGATAAAAAACATAAACAGGAATTATTAATCCTATCTTTCGGCCTAATAAGCAAGAAATTAATCCCATAACCATAAAAATAGTAAATCCTATAAATCTATCCAACACCACTGACCCTAAAATTTTAGTCTTTGAAGTGTTTGGATATTTACTGTCTATAACCAACCATTTTGCCACATCTCCCACCGCCGCTGTCGAAAAAAACAACGAATAAAAAGATGCTAAAAAACTGGCACGAGTAAAAGTCAACACGGTTTTAAATCTGATATTAGGGAATAACAACAAGCTCCACCTGGCAGAGATGATAACTATCGACAAAAAACTTACTAATATATTCAGCAACACAAACCAAATTGGAATTTCCCTAATCTCTTTAAAAAGCTTCATCACATCAACTTTCTTAAAGGCAAAATAAATTAATACCACTGAAAATATCAATCTAAACCACTTGGAACCAAAAATTTTTTTGAATAATTCCAACATAATCTACTTATTAGAATAACACGAAGTATAATTAATCCAGATTATGAAAATTTTACTGATTAGCCATATTTTTCCACCCGCCATTGATGGCGGTTCAAAAGTCATTCATAAACTCGGTCAATACCTCGAATCTCAAAATCATCAAACTCTTTATCTCTCGTCAAACTGTTCCAGCACTGATGATTTTGTCAAATCTAAATTTAAAATTTCCCTTTTTAAGGGAAAAACCGGTTTATCCGGAAAGGATTTTATTAAAATTCCAGTTTACCATCATCTCCGTCGTCCATTAAAATTAATAGAAAAAATTTTTGCCTTATTCATAAATCATAAATCATACTTCATAAATCTACTTAAAGTTTTCCAAAAAGGCCCTATCTTTAAAGTTTTTCCTTTTATAAAAACTATTTTTATAATTCTAAAATTTAAACCAGATTTAATCATTGCTGGCCCACTTCCAACAACTGTAATTATTTATGCGTTATGGTTAAAGAATTTAGTTAATAAATTAAGAGGTGGATTTTGCCAACTTTTAATTAATGCTTCTTTTCACCCCACTGACCCAGATTTTCACAAAAAACCACTTATTAACACCTTAAAAAAGGCAGATTTTTTATGGACCCTAACTCAATTCGAAACCGATTATTTCATAAAAAATTTTAATATTGATCCTCAAAAAATAATTCTCGCCGGCAACGGAGTTGATCTAAAATTTCTTAAAAAAGAAAATAAAATTTCCCTTTTTAAGGGAAAAACCGGTTTATCCGGAAAGGATTTTAACATCTTATTTATCGGTTCTCTTGCCGCCCACAAACGTGTTGATCTTCTTATTAAATCTTTTTCTGATTTAATTATATCCTCCCTTCATCAAGGGAGGACCCCGATTCATCGGGAGGTGGGTTTAACCATCGCTGGACAAAAGACATTGTTTTATCCCCAAATTGAAAAACTTATCAATTCTCTTAATCCAAAAATAAAATCTAAAATAAAATTTGTTTTTAATTTTAAATCCAAAAATTTATCAAAACTAATAGATAATTGTTCGGTCTTAGTTTTACCTTCTGTTCAGGAAAGTTTCGGATTGGTAGTCATCGAAGCCTGGGCTCGACAAAAACCGGTTATTTGTGCCGATATTCCAGCCTTAAAAGAATTAGTTAAAAATTCAGATGGGGGATTGTTGTTTAAGGTTGACGACCAAAATGATTTAACTAAACAAATCAAATTTATTCTAGATAACCCCAAAAAAGCAGATCAAATGGGATTAAATGGTTTTAATTATGTTAAAAATAATTACACTTGGAATAAAGTTGGAAATAAAATATGCCAAAAAATATTATGATTATAATCACTTTTGTTTTGGTTATTACTGCCGGCGTCTTAACCTGGCGTCTTTTTTTTCATCTTCCAACACCAAACACCGTTAAAATTAAAATCAATAACACCAACTATCAAATAGAATTAGCCAAAACTACCGCCCAAAAAATAAAGGGGTTATCTAATAGAACCGAACTTTGTAAAAATTGCGGCATGCTTTTTATTTTTGGATTTGAAGGTAATTTGCCATTCTGGATGAAAGACACCCTTATTCCTCTCGATATGATCTGGATCAACAAAGACGGAAAAATTGTCGACATTCAAACGATTACCGAAATCAGTTCTAATAAAATTTATCAAAATCAAACTCCAGCCCAATACGTTCTAGAGTTAAATGCTAATGATTGTCAAAAAATCAACCTAAAAATAGGGGATATAATTGACTTATCTAAAATTGGTGAATAATAAAAATATTAAAAAGAAAAAAAAGCAGAGCCACGCCCTGTCAAGGGAGGGGATTGGGGAGGGTTTTGGTTTTTCCATTATAATTCCAAATTACAACGGTGCCAGATTTCTGGTTGATTGTTTAAAATCACTTCATCAAGCTATAATTAATTGTCCAAAATCCCAATTTGAAATAATCCTCGTTGATAATAATTCCTATGATAATAGCCTGGAAATTTTTGAAACCATAATTCCCAAAAATTTTAATTATCGGATTTTATTAAATTCCCAAAACAAGGGATTTGCTCCGGCAGTAAACCAAGGCATCAAAAAGGCCAAATATGATTATGTTGTCTTATTAAATAATGATCTAAACATGGAACCAGATTGGTTTCAGTTAATTTCTGATGAAATTAAAAAAAACTCAAATTCCAAAATAGCCACTTTTTTTGGTACTGTTTTAAACAAAAATGGAACTCATTTTGAATCTCAAGGCTTCAAATTTTATCCCGAAGGTCGGGTTGAAAATATGTCCAATAGAAAGATTTTTACCCCATCCTTGTCAAAGGAGGGGGTTGGGGGTAGATTGATTTGGGGTGCTTCCGCCTCACTTATTGTCTATAATAAAAAAATTATCAATAAAATTGGATTATTTGACCAGGATTTCTTCGCCTATTGTGAAGATGTTGATCTTTCACTTCGCCTTCACAATTTAGGTTATCAGACTCTTTATATCCCAAATGCTATTTCTTACCATCTTGGCGGTGGAACCAGCAATCGAATGAAAAATATCCGAAGTCGTTTGTCATATCGAAACTGGTTTTTCATTATTTTAAAAAATTATTCAACCAAAGATTTTTTAATCAATTTTCATAAAATTTTTACAGAAAGACTCCATAACTTTTCATATTTCTTAAAAGAAACAATCTCTATTTATAAATGGAAATCTGTCATTTTCTTTCCTTTTGACCTTCTAAAAACTTGGTTTGAAATTTTAATCTATTTTCCTAAAATGTTTAAAAAGCGAAAAGAAATCCAAAAATTGCTTGCCCGACATAGCTTTATAAGCGAAGGCGGGGTAAAATTACATAATAAAATATGATCATTGGCATTGATATCTCCACTATCCCCTACAAAACCGGTGTCAGCAATTATACTCTCAACCTCATCCGCAACTTAGTAAAAATCGATAAAAATAACAAATATAAACTCTTTTATTCATCGATGAGACTACCGCTACCTAAAGAAATAATAGAACTCCAAAAAAGACATAATAATATAAAAATTTACCAATTCAAACTACCGCCAACTTTCCTGCAAATTCTTTGGAATAAGTTTCGGCTTTTTCCAATTGAGTTTTTTATTGGTAACTGCGACATTTTCCACACTTCAGATTGGACTCAACCACCAACCATAAAAGCCAAAACCATCACTACTGTTCACGACCTTACTCCTTTCCTGCATCCGGAATGGCATCACCTGAAAGTCATTAAAGCTCATAAAAATAAAATGAAAATAGCCACCAAAAAATGTTCTAAATTCATTTGTGTTTCTCAAAGCACCAAAAATGATTTGCTAAAAATTTTTCCCAAAATCAACATGTTAAAAATCGAAATCATCTATGAAGCTGCCGAAGATAAATATCAAAAATTTTTAAAATTATCCAAAGAAACTCAGCAAAAGAAAAAGGAAGCCATTAAAAAACAATATGACCTCGATAAATTTATTCTGGCTCAAGGAACCAGAGAACCACGAAAAAATCTAAAAAGATTAATTGATGCTTTTGTTATTTTTAAAAAAAACAATCCCGGTTGTAAAGTTGATTTAGCTATAGCTGGCAAATATGGTTGGGGTCAGGATGTTGATGGAGCCAAAGACCCGTCTGTAAAAATTCTTGGATTTATACCAGAAAAAGACATGGTAGCTCTTCATGCCAGCGCTATTTGTCTGGTTTATCCATCCCTTTATGAAGGTTTTGGTTTACCTCTTATTAAATCATTAAAAGTTGGCACTCCCATTATCACCAGTAATGTCTCTTCGATGCCCGAAGTTGGAGGAGATGCCGCTCTTTATATTAATCCAAATTCTACTCCAGATTTAACCAAAGCCATCACCAAAATAATTAAAATATCTACAGTTCGTAAAAAATTAATTCTCAATGGCTTAACTCAATCTAAAAAATTTAGTTGGTTAAAAACCGCCGCTCAAACTTTAGAAGTTTATAAAAAAATATGATTATTGGTATCGATGGCAACGAAGCTAATATAAAAAATCGAGTTGGTGTAGGTCAATATGCCTTCAATCTTCTAAAAAATATTTATTTGTTGGATCAAAAAAACCAATATATCATTTATCTAAAAGACCAACCATTACCAGATTTACCAAAAGTTAGGCATAATTGGCAATATAAAGTTTTTGGGCCTCAAAAACTTTGGACGAGATTTACGCTGCCCTTTCATCTGTTTACAGAAAAAGTAGCCCTAAATCTTTTTTATTCTCCTAGTCATTATTCCCCTCAATTTGCTCCTTGCCCAACCATCCCTACTATCCATGATCTTGGTTATCTACAATTTCAAAATCAATTTACTCCAAAAGACCTCTATCAATTAATTAATTGGACTAAAACATCCATCAAAAAAGCAACTCATATCATCACAGTTTCTAATTTTTCTAAAACCGAAATCGAAAAAATATACCAAATTGATCCTCAAAAAATAACCATTGCTTACAATGGTGTTGAAGAGCCATTAAAAATTGATGATAAAAAACAAAAAGAAATTTTAAAATTTTACGATTTACAATCTAAATCCTACTATTTATATTTAGGTACCTTAAAACCCAATAAAAACATTCCCTTTTTAATTAGATCTTTTGCTCAATTTTTAAAAATAACTGATCAAGAAACCAAATTAGTCATCGCTGGTAAAAAAGGTTGGCTTTTCGATGAAATTTTTGCCACCATTAAAAAAGAGGGAATAGAAGACAATATTATTTTTACCGATTTTATTGATAACTCTCAAAAAACTGTCTTATATCAAAATGCTAAAGCTTTAATTATGCCTAGCACTTACGAAGGATTTGGTATTCCCGTCATTGAAGCTATGAAACTAAATACCCCTGTAATTTCCAGCAATATTTCACCATTAAAAGAAGTAATTGAAAACAACGGTTTTTATTTTGACCCTACCAATCAAGAAGAATTAATTCATCAATTAATTAATTTTGAAAAGCTTAATTCAAAAGAAATTAAAAAGATAACAGATAAGGCCAAAATCCGAGCTGATTTTTTCACTTGGAAACAAACCGCTCAATCCGTCCTTTCCGTTTTTGAAAAATTTAAAAAATAAGACTTCTCCCTTTCTTTAAGGGGAGATGTCCCGATTCATCGGGACAGAGGGGTTTAAATCTGATAAAATTTACAATATGAAAGACCGTACCGGTAAAAATTTAAATTCACCAGAAATTTCTCAAAAAATTATTAATCGCATCAAAACTATTTGTCTTGAATTTTGGCTATTAGTTTTACGAATTGTTGGAATCATTCCTCTTCATTTCATTAGAAAAATTTTCTATATTGCCTCTGGGATCAATATGCCATGGAATTCCACTATTCATATCGGTGCTAATTTTTTTAAACCTTCCAATATTAAAATCGGCCACGACACCATCATTGGTGATCATTGTTTCTTAGACGGCCGAGCCAAACTAACCATCGGAAACCATGTCGGCATTGCCAGTCAAGTTTTGATCTACAATGACGAACATAATATTCATTCTGATAATTATGAAAATTCTTTTGGTCCAGTTGAAATTGGAGATTATGTTTTTATCGGCCCCCGAGCCATAATTTTACCCAACATAAAAATTGGTAAAGGCGCCGTTGTTGCCGCCGGAGCTGTTGTTACCAAAGATATTCCTGATTTTGAAATTTGGGGTGGAATTCCTGCCAAAAAAATAGGGGATAGAGAAAACAAAAAACCAAATTATAAACTTGGTCGTGCCATGTTATTTCAGTAATATGATTAAAAAAATATTAATTGTTTTATTTTGTCTTTTTAATATTTTTAGTATTGTTTATTTGATCAGTCCAATTCCAACTCCTCCATATTTAGTTAACAGCGTCAAATCAGATCTACCCGGCGACACCACTCAAAGGAAAAATATTTCCGCCTACTACACCAACATGACCAGAACCGAAGTTATGAATTTTTATAAAGCTTACTATAGTGGTCCATTCAGAATTATTCTTAATCATCCTCCTGAAAAAGCTAAGGACATAATTGTTGACACAATCCAAACTTATTATTTTGAAGAATATATCTTACCTTTCAAAGAATCTCTTTTTATTAATGGTTTTGAATGGGAAAATGATGTTTTTACTAAACCGGAAAAAAGAATTGTCAACAAACTTCTTTTTAAAGGCAAAGAATACAAAGCCAAAATCACTATCAAAACTGTACCTACCTCTAAAACTAAACGTATTACTGCTTTTTTATTCTCCGAAATTTCGGTTATTTTAATAATCTGTGTTTATAAATCATTTTTAAAAAAGAAATATGAATAATCCAATTCTCTCGATAATTATCCTATCGTTTAATACCAGCCAAATAACTATCGACTGTCTCCGATCTATTTTCCAAGACAAGGGCCTTAAAGAAATTCCTTTTGAAATCATTATCATCGACAATGACTCCAAAGATGATTCTATTTCTCAAATCAAAAAATTTAAAAAATCATTAAAAAGTGAAAATTGTGAAATAAAAATTATAGAAAATAAATTCAATGGTGGTTTTGGTAAAGCCAATAATCAAGGCATAAAAATTGCCAAAGGCAATTATATTTTATTATTAAATTCTGACACCATCATTCTTCATTCTGCTATTAGTCAGTCATTAAACTGGCTCTGTTCTCACCCCGAAGTTTCTGTTTGTACCGCTCAGCTATTAAACAAAGACAAAACCATCCAGGCTTCAGGTGGTTTTTTTCCAAATCTTTCGAATATTTTTGCTTGGTGTTTAAACTTAGACGATTTACCCTTTTTTAATAAAATCATCAAACCTTTTCATCCCCACACTCCTAATTTTTACACCCACGACAAATTTTTTCTAAAAGACCATCAACAGGACTGGGTTACTGGTGCTTTTATGTTGATTCGCGCCTCACATTTAAAACCAACTGGTGGTTTTGATGAAAATTATTTTATGTATGGCGAAGAGGTTGAACTTTCTTATCGCATCAAAAAACAAAACCCTGAATTCCAAACTTGGTATTTAATCGGTCCTCAAATTATTCATCTAGGTGGAGCTTCAGCTCAAAACAGAATTGATCCCCTAATAAACGAATATCGAGGAGTTTTATCTTTCTTTAAAAAACACAAAAGCGATTTCCAATATAAAATTGTCAAACATTTAATCAAATTCAATGCTTTTAGCCGCGGCATTATATACTCTTTAAGAGGTAATAAAAACACTGCCTCTCTTTACTTCCAAATATGTTCAAAAATATAAAGATAAATATTTTTCGACCAATAATTGCCATTTTAATTTTATTTATTCCTTTATATCCCAAATTTCCTTTAACTAACGTTGATGGCACTTATGTTGCCATTCGTCTTGACGACATCGTCATCGCCCTAACTATTTTAATTTGGTGTATTTATCAAATTATTCACAAATTTCCCGTTTTTAAATTAAAAATAACAAAATTATTTTTAGCCTATTTTATAGCCATAATTGCCAGTTTTGTCACTGCTTTTTTAGTCTATCAAATCGACTCCACTAATCTATTAATCCTTCATCTTGCCCGACGTTTTGAATATATTTCCCTATTTTTCATTGCTCTTCAGAGTTTCAAAACAAAACAAGATTTAAAATTTAGTTACATTTTTCTTTTAATTTCTACCTTTTTTATTAGTGTCTACGGTTATGGTCAAAAATATTTCCATCTCCCAGTCATTTCCACTATGAATGAAGAATTTTCCAAAGGTCAACTTCTTCAAATGAGCACTTGGACCCGTATCAGCGCCACTTTCGCCGGACACTACGATTTAGCCGCTTTTCTAAGTGTAGTTTTAATAATCATCGCTGTTGTTTTTATTTTGAATAAAAATAAATGGATTAAAATATCAAGTTTTATAGTTTGGATAGTTACTTATCCGATTCTTACTTTTACTGCATCCAGAGTTTCTATTTTTGCTTTTTTGGGTGGAATTGTATTCACTCTTGTTGCTCTAAAAAAATATTTTTGGACTATACCTTTTGTTATTATCGTAATTTTCAGTATGTTCAATTCTGATGATTTAAGTCAAAGACTCCTAGCCACCATTCCTGCCTTCAAGCAACAAATATCCAAAACTACCAATCCATCAATAACTCCCACTGCCACTCCAACTCCAACAACTGCACCAATTGCCATAATATCTCAAAGTCCTATTTCTCAAAAATTAACCCCCACTCCCACAATTATCCGCCACACCTCTACTGAGGTTTATCCCACTGTCGATGTTGACGCTGGTGTTGCTCGTTCCGGAGAAATTCGTTTTAATGTTGAATGGCCCAGAGCTATCAGAGCTTTTAAGAAAAACCCCCTAACCGGAACCGGACTCGGCTCCATTACTCTTGCCACCGATAATGATTATCTCCGTGCTTTAGGTGAAAGTGGTATTTTAGGTTTCATAACTTTTACTATAATTCAATTATTTTTTATAATAAAAACTGTTCCTTTTATTTTTAAGAAAAAACAAACATCTCAACAACAAATTTCTATCTTATTTTTAGGCTGTCTTTTAACCACCTTAGCCAACGCTATTTTTATAGACGTTTTTGAAGCCTCAAAAACTGCTTATCTTTTTTGGATAATGATGGCTTTCTATTATCAATTGCTAAATTTAAAAAATGAAAAATAAAAGAAAGATTTTAATGATTACTCCTTATCTCCCTCGTCGGGCTCAATCTGGAGGTCAAAATAGTTCTTATTATTCAATAAAATATTTAGCCGATGAAAACGATATCACTTTAATTTGTTTTAGTCGTGACCAAGAAGGCCTAGAAGAAATCAAACCTTTTTGTAAAAAAGTTATAGTGGTTAAACGTGGTAAAACCTGGGATTTTAAAAAAATTCTTTACACTGGTTTTAGCACCTATCCATTCCTTGTTACTAACTATATCAGTAAAGATCTTAATCAAACTATTAGTCAAGAATTAAATAATGATAAATACGATTTAATCCATTGTGAATGTTTCTATTTAATGCCTAACATTCCAAAAACTAAAATACCTATTGTTCTTGTTGATCAAACCATAGAATTTGCAGTCTATGAACATTATATAAAAACAGTTAAAGGTATAAGAAAGATTTTGTATCCATTTTTATGGTTCGACGTTTTAAAACTTAAACACTGGGAAACATATTATTGGAAAAATACCCATACTGTTGTTGCCTTTGGAGAAGAAGATCAAAAAATAATTGCCAAAATTACCGGTAGAAACGACATAAAACTTTTTGATAATGGCGTTGATAATAAATATTTTGAGTCAAAACCAAAAACATCAAAAAGTGAAACCCCTTCAATCCTTTTTGGTGTTTCTAATATGAAATGGATGCAAAACCGAGAATCTGTTGAAATGATCATAAAAGATTCTTGGCCGGAAATTAAAAAGGCAATTCCCGATTGTAAACTCTATATCATCGGACGATTAGCGCCAGATTACTATGGACATTACCGTTCAAAAGATGTCATAGTAGAGGAAGCTGATTTTGATGGAAAACCCCACGACCCCATGTATTACTACCAATATTGTTGGATCTTGGTTGCCCCAATGGGCAGTGGTGGAGGTAGTCGCAATAAATTTTTGGAAGCTATGGCTTGTCGTCTTCCTATTATCACCACACCAGAAGGTATGGGTGGAATTAAAATTGAAAACTACAAACAATCAATCGTTTGTAAATATGAAGATGTTGCCAAAAACACCATTGATCTTCTGAAAGATAATAAAAAAAGAATCACTATGGGTAACGAAGCTAATAAGCTTATTAGTGGTAGATATTCCTATCAAAATAGTGTTAAAGGTCTAAATCAAATTTATAAAGAAATTAACAAAAAATAAAATGGATTTATCAGTCATAATTTTAAATTATAATTCTCGTGATTATCTTAAAAAATGTCTAGAAAGCATTTCTAAATCCAATATTGGTAACTATAAATATGAAATTATTATTGTCGATAATAATTCTTCCGATGACAGTATTGAGTCAGCAAAAACAGTCAAATCTTCAAATTTTCATTTTTTAGAACTAAAAGATAATAGGGGATTTGCTCACGGCAATAATCAAGGATTACTAAAAATAGACCCTAAAACCAGATTTGTTCTTTTTTTAAACCCCGACACTATTGTTGAAAAAGACACTTTCAAAAAAATGATCGAATTTTTTGATCAAAATAAAGATGTCGATGCCGCCACTTGCCAAATTAATTTAGCCCTCACTGGTAAAATGCAGCCAGAATGCCATCGTGGATTCCCCACTCCTTGGAATTCCTTTTGTTATTTTTCCGGCCTATCCAAACTATTTCCTAAATCAAAAACTTTTTCTGGTTATTTTATGGGCAATTTAGATTTAAAAACCCCTCATAAAATCGATGCTTGTGTTGGAGCTTTTCTAATGGTTAAAAAAGAAGTTGGAGACAAAGTTAATTGGTGGAACGAAAAATACTTTTTTTATGGTGAAGATCTTGATTTTTGTTATCAAATCAAGAAAAACAATTTCAATTTATATTTTAATCCAAATTGCAAAATTACCCATTTTCAAGGAGTTTCTTCCGGATTAATTTCCAAAACTAAAAAAATTTCCAAAGCCTCCCGCGAAACCAAAATCAAAGTTGCCAAAGCCAGCACTAATGCTATGAGAATTTTTTACCAAGAAAATTTATTTTCTCAATATTCAATCATCACTAAACTTTTAGTTATGTTTGGTATTAAAATACTAGAGCTTCAAAGAATCTTCAAAGCCAAATATTTATAATCTAATATCTTCTAATATGTTCTAATATGTTCTAGAATATTCTTATGAACGATTATAATGATCATATTATTCAAATCGAAGCCCTAAAACTTTATTTTGAAAAACTCGACACTCATCAAACTATCAAAAAAAATATTCTCCGTAATTCTTTGTTAAAGAGTGCTAGATTTTCAAGCAAAATAGAAGGTACTGACTCAAAATTAGAGATAAATAATCTTTATAAAGCCTACGTATATGTTACTTCTAAAAAATCACCTCAAAAATTATCTTTAAATTTATTTAAAGAACTTCATAAAATTGTTTTAAAAAATATTTCTTCAGATTGTGGTAATTTTAGAACTGATCCTTGTGCCATTTATAATACTGCCGGTGTTGCTATTTATTTAGCTCCTCCAGCCCAAAAAGTCATTAAATTACTTGATGATCTAATAGAAGAAATAAACAATAGTAAAGATCATTGTTTAATTAAAGCTGCTATTTTTCAATTTAAATTTGAAAAAATTCATCCATTTTTAGATGGTAATGGCCGTATTGGTCGACTTATTTCTTATTTAATTTTATATAAAAATGGTTTTTCCTTTAACGGTTATTTATCACCAGAAGAATACATAAACAAATACCGTGAAATTTATTATGATTGTTTAGACTCAGATAAAAATTATCAACCCTTTATTAAATTCTTTTTAGAATCCATTTTAAATCAAATCAAAATAAGTTTTAATGATTTTAAAAATCCAAGTAACCTCAATCATCTTTTACCTCGCCGCCGTGAAATTTTTGAAATAATAAAAGATCATCCTAATTGTTCTTTTGATTTTATCAGTCGTCGTTTTACTAAAATTAACCCTAAAACACTTCACTATGACTTATCTCAATTACAAAAAGAAAAATTAATTATGAAAGCTGGTATTTCTCGTGGTGTTACTTATGTTATAAAATAAAAACTATGAAGTACAAAACAAAACACATCGTTATTGATGCTCGCCTTTACGGACCAAAACACACCGGTATTGGTCGCTATACCAAAAATCTTCTTAAGGCTTTAATTAAATCTCCTGATTTCAAAAAATATAAATTTACTTTAATTATTTACAAAAATCTTGAAGAAGAAATTAAAAAAGATTTAGGAAACAATTTTAATTACTTTACTACCAATATTAAGCACTATTCCCTAAGTGAACAGCTTTTTTTACCTTTTATAATTTATAGTCTAAAACCAGATTTAGTCCATTTCACTCATTTCAATAAACCAATCCTTTATTTTCCCAAATCTGTCATAACTATTCACGACTTAATTAAACATTTTTTTAAAGGGAAAAATACCACCACGCGAAGTCAATTTTTATATAAAATAAAATATTTTGGTTATTTAATTTTAATCCGCACCATTGTCACCAGAAATCAAATAATTGTCCCCAGTAATTTTTGGCGTGATTTTTTAATTCAAAAATATCATCTTAAAAATTCTCAAGTTGTCACCACCCACGAAGCTGTCGATCCTATTTTTCTAGCTAAAATTAATGATGAGGCCATCGAAAAAAAACCAGAAAATTATTTAATCTACACCGGAAATTTATACCCACACAAAAATATAATTGTCCTTTTAAGAGCCTTAAAACATTTACCAGATGTCAATCTAAAAATTATCTGTGCTCGCAGTTTTTTTAGCGAAAAATTAACTAAACAAATTAAACATTTCAAACTAAAAAAACAAGTCGAACTTCTTGGTTACCTTGATGATAAACAGTTTAAAGAAGTCTATAAAAATGCTCTAGCTCTGGTTCATCCATCTTTAATGGAGGGTTTTAGTCTAACCGGTCTTGAAGCCATGGCTCTAAATTGTCCAGTAATTTCATCAAATTCCAGTTGTCTTCCTGAAATTTATGGCGATTCAGTTTTATATTTTGATCCTTATAATCCTGAAGATTTAATTGAAAAAATTAACCAATTAAAAGATAATCCAGACCTGCGTCAAAAATTAATTAATCTTGGACATCAACAACTTAAGAAATACTCTTGGGACAAAACTGCCAAATTAACCATGGCAGTTTATAAAAAATTTTTATGATTCAGCCAAAAATTGCCTTGTTTTACGATTGGTTAAACCAATGGGGCGGCGCTGAAAAAGTTCTACTCGACTTAATCAAACTTTATCCCAACGCACCAATCTACACTTTGGTTTACGACCCTAAAAAAACTAAATGGCTTCCCAACAATACTAAAATTATAACTTCATTCATAAATAAAATTCCCTTTTTCAAAAAAAATTCTATTTTTCAAACTCCATTTTATCCTCTAGCCGTAAAACAATTTGATTTTTCCAAATATGATATTGTCATTTCCACCACTCAAATTATCGGTCACGGTTTAAATGTTCCCCAAAAAACAAAATTTATATGCTATTTTCACAACATTAATCGTTATGTCTATCAAACCCCATCCCAGTTTAAAATTTTAAAGCCACTCTTAAATCTGTACCAAAAATTAGATTTTATTTATGGCCAAAAACCAGACTATTTATTTTGCAACTCTAAAACAGTTCAAAAAAGAATTATTAACGCTTATCACCGGCCTTCTAAGATAATCCATCCGGGTATTGATACCTCCTTTTTTATTCCCACAAAAACCAAACCTAAAGAAAAATATTTTTTAATTGTTTCTCGACTTGTTTCTCATAAAAAAATCGACATTGCCATCAAAGCTTGCCATAAGTTAAATCAAAAATTATATATCGTCGGCACCGGCCGAGACAAAAATAAATTAACTAATCTGGTTAATTCTCTTAATAACTCAAATATAAAATTTTTTGACCAAGTTGATGATAATAAATTATTAAATCTCTACCAAAACTGCCAAGCTTTAATTTGTCCCCAATTGGAAGATTTTGGCTTAACTCCAATTGAGGCTCAAGCTTGTGGTAAACCGGTTATTGCCTATAATAGGGGAGGTTTAACCGAAACTGTTATTAATGGTAAGACCGGCATCTTTTTTAAAAAACAAACAGTAAAAAGTTTAATCTCTGCTATTAAGAAATTTAATCCAAACAATTTTTCAAAAAACATCTGCCAAAAGAATGCTCAAAAATTTTCAAATATTAATTTTATGTTAAACTTTAAAAAAGAAATAGATCTCTTATGTCATCAATAAATCATTATATTTTCATTCTTTGCGGCGGAACAGGACCTCGTCTTTGGCCCTTATCCAGAAGAAGTAATCCCAAACAATTTCTTTCACTTTTCGATAAAAAATCAATTTTAGAACAAACCATCCAAAGATCTCAACGAATCACTGACACTAAAAATATTTACATTGTTTCCAATGAAATTTATAAAGACAAAATCATTAAAATTGCTCAAGACTTTAAATTAACTAAAAACATAATTATCGAACCAGAGAAAAAAAATACTGCCATGGCTATTCTTTATGCCACCATTAAAATTAAACAAATTGATCCCAACGCCATTATCAGTACTTTTCCTTCAGACCATTACATTAAAAACATTGTTCAATTAAAACAAACTCTCAATAAAGCCACCACCGTGGCTAATTTAACTGACTCTATTGTTACCATAGGAATAAAACCAACTAATCCACAAACTTCATTTGGTTATATCCAACCAGACAAAAAAACCGACGATTATTATACCGTTCACAAGTTTATTGAAAAACCTAATTCTAAAAAAGCTCAAAAACTAATCGATAATAATGCTTTTTGGAACTCTGGTATCTATACCTTCTCTATTTCAACCTTAATTTCTGAATTTGAAAAATTGCAACCAGAATATTTCAAAATAGCCATAGATTTAGAAAAAAATTTAGATTATCCCAAAAAAATAATTCAAACTTATAAAAATGCTCCAAATCTATCCATTGATAGAGCCATCTCCGAAAAAACATCTAATATGGCCATGATTCCTGCTACTTTTGACTGGAGCGATATTGGAGAGTGGAAATCAATCTACTACAACTTATCTAAAAAAAATGATGATATTGTTTCTTTAAATAAAGCAGAATATGTTCAAGTGAATTCTAAAAAGTGTCTGATTCACACTTCCAAAAATAAGTTAATCGGTTTAGTTGGTGTTAATAATTTAGCCATAATCGATACTCCCGACTGTTTACTCATCTGTAACATAGCCCACAACGACAGTTATCATGTTAAAGATATCGTCTCTCAAATTGTCAAAAAAGAAAAATTAAAAAAATATTTCTTAGATTAAAATGAAAAAAAAATTATTTGCTATTTTTAAAAGAGCTATAGATATTATTGGGTCATTATTTCTTCTAATTCTATTTTCTCCCATCATATTAATTACCATGGTTCTAATCAAAATAACTTCACCCGGCCCTATTTTTTTTAAACAAAAAAGAGTTGGTAAAAATAGTTGCCAATTTTGGATGTATAAATTTCGTTCTATGTACACTGGCGATAATGATAAACGTTTAAAAGAAAATTATCCAGAACTTTGGAAAAAATATAAAAATGATGGCTGGAAATTGCCCATGAATGAAGATCCTCGTATTACTCCGATCGGTAAGAAAATTAGATCATTAACCATCGATGAGTTCCCACAACTTATAAATGTTTTAAAAGGAGATATGAGCTTGGTTGGCCCCAGAGCCTATCGAGAAGAAGAGCTTCAAGAACAAGAAGAAAAATATCCTAAAACTAAAAAATACATCAAAATTATTCGATCAGCTAAACCTGGAATCACTGGTGTTTGGCAAACTTCAGGACGAAATGATATCTCATTTGAACAACGTGCCAAAATGGATGCTGAATATATTCAAAAACAATCTTTCTTTGAAGAGATTTTAATCTTGCTTAAAACTCCAGCCTCCATGTTGTCTCGCTGGTAAATTTTGTGTAAACTGTTAGTATGCTTGCCAAAAAACCAAATCAACCAGTATCCACACCAGTCGTACCAATAAGTCCTACCGTTACTCCCTTAAGTACTCCTCAAAAAACAAACCTGAAAAAAAAGAAGATTTCAAAAACTATCCTATCAATCATTTCTGTCATTCTCATCATAATATCCGTCATTGCAGTTCTTGGATTCTTTTTCATTTTTCTTCCCGGAAAAAAATTATATACTCAAATTTTAAAACTAAAGGAATCCGTCCCTATAATTCAACAGGCAATTAGTGATAAAGATTTAGATAAAGTAAAGGAATCAATAAATACTATTAAAAATCAAGCCTCTTCTGTAGAAAAAAATTATAATAAATTTGTCTGGACTAAAAGTTTACCAGTAATAGGAAATTATTATAAGGATGGACAACAAGTTTTAGTTATTGCTAAAGAAGGTATTGAAACCAGCGAAATCCTCATCACTGCCATTGAACCATATAAAGATTTTTTAGGAGTTAAAGGTAGTGCCACTAACAGTGAACAAACTACTGAAGATCGTATCACTTTTTTAACCGAATCTATTGAAGGATTAACCCCATATTTAGACCAAATCGAAAATAAAATAGCTGTTATCCAAGAGGCCGCTAATAAAATCGATGCTTCTCGTTATCCCGAAAATTTTAAAAATTATCAAATCAAATCCAATATAACCAAACTTCAAGAAACTATAGATGAAGTTTATAAATTAGTTAAAGATGGTAAGCCAATTATTGGAAAAATTTCTTGGCTTTTAGGTAAAGACAATCCCAGAAAATACTTAATAGTTTTTCAAAATGATGGTGAATTAAGACCCAGTGGCGGGTTTTGGACTGCTTACAGTACACTAACAGTTAAAGATGGAAAAGTTACTCCGGGCACAGCCAGTAATATTTATGATCTTGACGATAAATTAAACAGTAAAGTTGCTGCTCCTAGATTAATTAAGTCATATCACATAAATGTACCCTATCTTACCCTTCGAGACAGTAATCTTTCACCAGATTTTCCCACAGATGCCCAAATATTTTTAGAACAATATACTAAAGCCATGGGCAATAAAGACAAATTCGATGCCGTAATTGCTATTGATACTAATTTATTAGTTGATATGGTTAAAATTTTAGGAAAACTAGACACCAGGGTAGGCACTTTCACCACTGAACCGGACAAAAGATGCAATGGTTGTCCGTCAATAATTTACGAACTGGAATGGATTTCCGGACGGCCTAGAAACTATATTGAAAAAAATCGAAAAGATTTCTTAAATCCATTAATGTCCTCATTATTAGCTAATTTAATGGGTTCAGAAAAATCAAAAGTAGGTTCCATAATTGAAACTGGTTTAAAAAATATTAACGAAAAACATGTTATGTTCTATTTTCCGGACGAAGAAATGCAAAATATTGGAAATTTAGCCAATATTACCGGAAAAATAATCGATGTTGATAAAAGTGTCGATTATATTCACTTAAACGACGCTAATTTTGCCAGTGCTAAAAGTAATATTTTCATTACCCAAAAAATAAAACACGATATTTCCATCAAAGATGGAATCGCTACTCATAAAATTTCAGTTACTTACAACAATCCGGCTCCGGCTTCCAACTGTAATTTAGAAAAAGGGGATTTATGTTTAAATGCCGCTCAATATCGTGATTTATTTAGATTCTATGTTCCCATTGGATCCAAACTTATTAAAATGACCGGCTCTGAAGTTGAAGTTGAACCATATGAAGAATTAAATAAATTAGTTTTTGAAGGATTCTATGGTAATAAATATGCTTTAAATGCCAATTCCAATCTTAAAACTTCAATCGAATACACTTCAGGTGCCACAATTGGATCAGTTTACTCTCTAGTACTTCAAAAACAACCAGGGACTAAACCTATTGAATATGAACTAACCATTAATGGTGAAGAACAGTCAACTTTTCAATGGTCTGCCGACAAAACCATTAAATTTTCTCTTTAATGGATAAATATCAAAACACTATTGGTATTGTTATTAATAAAAAAACAATAAAAGAGACCGATTTATTAATAACTCTTTTAACCCGTCAACACGGAAAAATAACCGCCCTAGCCAAAGGTGCCAAAAACATTAAAAGCAGTCGTTTAAGTTCTCTTCAGCTTGGAAACATTATAAAAGTTCAACTCTATAAAAAGAATGATTTTCTTTGGATTTCAGAGGCTAAAACTATCACCCCATTTTTACAGAGTGAAAAAAAACTTACTCAAATAAATCTGTTATTTTATTTCCTAGAAATTCTAAACCGTCTTATAGCTGAAAATCAGCAAATCGAAAATATTTACCAAATTTCCCAAGAAATTATCGACGCTATTAATCAAAACCAATTAAACCGATACATTAAAAATGAAATTTTATTTTTAGAAACTCTCGGATTTGGTGTTCCAGACGAAATTAATCAATATTTTGAAAAAAAAGACTACAAAACCACTCAACAACTAATCAAAGGTTTTTTCGAATCCATTATTGAAAAGCCATTAGAGAGCAATAAACTTTTTAAGTAATCTCAGGTTATAATATTGCATGGCCGAAAATAATCAAAACGAAACAGTTAGCAAAATCGTTAGTCTTTGCAAAAGACGCGGAATAATCTTTCAAAACTCAGAAATCTACGGTGGAGTCCAAGGATTTTATGACTATGGTCCAATTGGATCATTAATGAAAATGAATTGGAAAAATCTTTGGTTAAAAGATAATGTCACTAAACGTCGTGATATTGTCAATATTGATGGTTCCATAATAACTCATCCAAAAGTTTGGGAAGCATCCGGTCATGTCAAAAATTTTGCCGATGTTATGGTTGAATGTAAAAAATGTCATAAAAGGTTTCGCCCAGATTTATTAGACGATCCTTCAAAATGTCCCGAATGTGGCGGTCAATTTACTGAAGGTCGAAAATACAATATTTTATTTGAAACCGAAATTGGTGTTATCGAAGGTGAAAAACAACATGCTTACCTAAGAGGGGAAGCCTGTCAAACTATTTATCTCGATTTTAAAAACATTGTTGATTCCTGTCGAGTTAAAATCCCGTTTGGTATTGCCCAAATCGGAAAAGCCTTCCGAAACGAAATCACTCCCAAAAATTTCTTATATCGTACCCGTGAATTTGAACAATGGGATATTCAATATTTTGTTCATCCAACTGAAATGGATAAATGGTACGAATATTGGAAAGAAAATCGAATGAATTGGTACAAAAAAATATTTAATAATCCGAAAAATTTAAGATTTCGCCAACACGAAAAAGATGAATTAGCTTTTTATGCCAAAAAAGCTTTTGATATTGAATATAATGCCCCTTGGGGCTGGTCTGAAATGGAAGGAATCCATTGGCGCTCTGATTATGATTTAACTCAACATTCAAAATTTAGTGGTCAAGATCTAACTTACTCAGATCCCGTTACCCACGAAAAATATCTACCTCACATCACCGAATGTTCAGGTGGTGTTGATCGCAGTTTCTTTTTTATGCTTCTTGATGCTTATGTCGAAGAAAAAACTGAATCAGGTGATATTAGAACCGTTTTAAAAATTAAACCCCAAATTTCTGCCTATAAAATGGCTGTTCTTCCACTTGCTGCTAATAAACC
This sequence comes from uncultured Gammaproteobacteria bacterium, assembly GCA_964432085.1. Lineage (GTDB taxonomy): Bacteria > Patescibacteriota > Microgenomatia > UBA12405 > UBA12405 > WARW01. The sequence continues at coordinate 24,218 of CAYSME010000001.1, forward strand.
AGAATTAATTAAAAAAGCCGAAGATATTTTTGAAAAATTAAATGAAAAATATTCTATCGATTATGATGACTCCAGCAATATTGGTAAAAAATATCGCCGCCAAGGCGAAATTGGAACTCCTTGGTGTTTAGTCGTTGATTATCAAACTCTCGAAGATAATACTGTTTCAATTCGCGACCGAGATACCATGGAACAAATCCGCATTAAATCTGATGAAGTTGACAATTGGTTGGGAAAACAGTTAAATAAATAATATGAAAAAAATAACCAAAACTTTAAGTTTAGTAGCAATTATTATTGCATCATCTTTTTTATTATCAGCCTGTGGAAAGAAAACTACCACCGATAACACTAATACTACAAAAACCACCACTAAATCCAAGCAAATTGAATTTACATCTGAAGAAAAACCCACCATTAGTCTCACTCCAAGTGCCGATGGACACACTTTAGCTCTCAAAGTTAATGGTATCCCCACCAAATTTAGCACCGTTGATTATGAATTAATCTACACTGCAAAAGATGAAAATATCGAAATTGAAAAAGGGGTCAGTGGCACTATTAAGCTCACTGGTGCTAACTTTGAAAAAAATGATCTTTTGCTCGGCACCGCCAGTTGTACTAACGGATGTAAATATAAATATGATGAAGGTGTTAATGGTGGAACTTTAACTTTAACTTTCACTACTGATAATAAAGAATATGTTAGTTTTGAAACTCCTTTCGTTTTAATCAATGGTGCCAGTATTAATAAAGATAAAAAAATAAGTATTCTTCAAGAAAACTTCACTGTTAATGGCACTGTTAATTCCAAATCTGACTTTTTTATTGCTATTAAAAATAGCAAATCAGGTTATTCCATTTTTTCTAATGGAAATGGTAAAGGTAAAATCACCTCAATTGAACCTTCCGCTATCACTAAAACCGACTTGACCTCCTTAGTTGGTGATTACACCTCTCAATAATGGATTTCCACATTCCTGTTCTATTAAACGAAACTATTGAACTTCTTAATGTTCAAAAAAATAAAATTTATATAGATTGCACGCTAGGACACGGTGGTCACACCCTAGAAATCCTCAAAAGAGGTGGCATTGTTTATGGTATTGATCAAGACCCTAAAAATTTAGAAATTGCCACAAATAGAATTAAAGAAGCTGGTTTTGAAAAAAAATTTTTTCCAATTCATAACAATTTTAATCAACTAGAAAAAATAGTTAAAAAAGATATTCATCAAAAAATCGATGGTCTAATAATCGATTTAGGTTTAAGTCAAAACCAACAAACAGGACAAAATAGGGGATTTTCATTTAATGATGAAACCTCCCTCGATATGCGACTTGATCCAAAAAATCAAGAATTAACCGCCGAAAATATCATCAATACCTATGATTATGATGAACTTTTTGAAATCTTTAGTAAGTATGCTCAAGAAATTTACAGTAAACCACTAGTTCTAAAAATAATTCGTGAACGCCAAAAATCACCCATAAAAACAGCCACAAGATTGGCAAATATTATTAGAGACTATTACAAAGATCACCATCTAAAATCAAAAATTGACCCCAGCACCAAAATTTTTATGAGTTTACGAATTGCCGTTAATAATGAGCTTGAAAATCTCAAATCAATCCTAAATCAAAGTTTAAATGTGGTTAAACAAAATGGTATTGTTTGTCTTATCTCTTTTCACTCAGGAGAAGACAGAATTATTAAACAATTTATAAAAGAACATAATTTTCCATTAAAAATAAGCAAAGCTTCATTTTTAGAAACCAAAAAAAATCCTCTCTCTCGCTCAGCCACCCTAAGATCGTATAGAATAGTATAAGATGTTAAATAAACCTTTTTTCTTATTTATCTTTCTTTTGATTATTATTCAAGTCGCATTCTCCTTTTTTTATTCCAGTGAAATTATTAATCAAAATAATTTAATTAATCAAAATCAAACTTCCCTTCAAACTTTAAAAATCAAAAATCAAGAATTAGAAAAAAAAATGGCTATTCTATCTTCTTTAAACACAATCGAAGCCTCAGCCAGTCAAAAAAACTATATAAATTTAAAAAAGAACTTTATTTTTCAACCTTAAAGTGCAAAACTCAAGATCAAAAATATTATCCATCGCCTTTATTTTTTGTTTTATAATTATCTCCTGTCGATTTTTTTATTGGCAGATAATCAAAGCACCAGAGCTAAAAGAAAAAGCTAAAAGTCAAACTTACAAACTCGAAAAAATATTACCAGAACGGGGAAAAATATATTCATCCGATAATTTTCCTTTAGTTTTAAACCAAACCACATATCAACTTTCCTTTTATAAACCGAATTTTACCAAAGATTTTGATGAAATTTTAAATTTAATAGAACAGGTTTATCCCAACTTTAAATCTGAAAATTCTGAAATTATCGATAAATTTAAAAATAATTCTAGCCAAAAATGGATTACTCTTAATTCTAAATTTAACGAAGATCAAAAAAATACATTAAATATACCAGGAATTGAATTTCAAAAAATAGAAAAAAGATTTTATCCTGAAAATTCAATGGCTAAAAATATTCTTGGAATAATCGGTAAAAATTCCAATGGAATTCAAATTGGATATGGTGGCCTTGAAGCTTTTTATCAAAAACAATTACAAGGAAAAACTGGTTTCATTTCCGGCCCGCAAGACGCCACTGGTAAAACCATTTTAAACAAAAAAAGTTGGAGTTCTGATGCCACTAACGGTCGAGATATTTTTACCAACATAAATCGTAGTGCTCAATTTTATGTCGAAAAACTTTTACAAGAGGGCATAGATAAATTTTCAGCTGATTCAGGATCAATTACTATAATGGAGCCAAAAACCGGTGCTATTTTAGCCATGTCTTCTCTTACTGCCACGAGTTCTGCCACTGTCAGTGGTATTCGAAATTCAGCCATCTCTGATCTTTTTGAACCAGGATCTATTTTTAAACCGCTTATTGTTTCCATGGCTCTTGATACTGATGTTATTAACACTGATTATATTTGTACTAAATGTAATCAACCGCATATTATCGGCAAATATAGTATTAGCAACTGGGACAGTGAATTTCACCCCGATTCAAGTCTGAGAGATATTATTAAAAACTCAGATAACATTGGTATGAGTTACATCATTGGTAAACTTGGTAAAGATAATTTTTTAAATTATTATCAAAAATTGGGTCTCACTCAAAAAACTGGCATTGATCTTCAAGGCGAAGCTAAACCTACAGTCAAATCACAATGGCCAGAAATAGATCTGGCAACTGCTTCTTTTGGTCAAGGAATTGTCGTCACTCAAATTGGAATGATTCAAGCCTTTAATACCATCGCCAACAACGGTGTTTTAGTCAAACCTAAAGTTGCCAACTATTTTACAGAAGGTAATAAAATCATTAAAAACAAAAACCAAAAAGAAACACTCGTTTTTAACGCAAAAACCATAGAAGAAATAAAATCCATTTTAAAATATTCAGTTGAAAATGGCGTTACCTCTAGATTTAAACCAGTCAATTTAGAGGTTTGTGCTAAAAGTGGTACTGCTCAAGTTGCCATCGATGGCAGTTACGAAAATAACTCCGCCACTATTGCTTCATATATTGGATTTTCTCCCTGTAACAACCCTAAATTTACCATGATTGTTACTATTAATAACCCCAAAACTTCACCCTGGGGATCAAGCACCGCCGCTCCAATTTGGTATGAATTAGCGTCAAAATTAAATGATTTGTTATAATTAAATACTTTCAATGGTTCAAAAAATAAAAAACGTCCTATTTCACCTACCAAAAAGTTATTTTTACAATTTCAGATACGGTTTTCCCACCAGAAAATTAACTCTTATTGGTATTACTGGAACAGACGGTAAAACCACCACTTGTACCCTAATTAACGAAATATTAAAACAATCCGGATTAAAAACTGGGTTAATCACTACCATTGGTGCCAAAATTGGCGACAAAGAAATCGATACAGGATTTCATACCACCTCTCCTGATCCAGCTCTTCTTCAAAAAGTTTTTACCGATATGGTCAAAGAGGGTATAACCCATGTTGTTTGCGAGGCCACTTCACATGCCTTAGACCAATACCGTTTTGGCGGCTGTAAGTTTGAAATTTCTGGTATTACCAACACTTCCCACGAACATTTAGATTACCATAAAACAATGGAATCATACATCAAAACTAAACTAAGATTATTTTTAATGTCTAAAAATGCTGTTTTAAATAAAGACGATCAATCATTTGAAACCATCAAAAAACAAATTAAAATTCCTTTTAAAACTTTTAGTATTCAAAAAACTTCAGACTATCAGGCCCAAAAAATTAAACTGGAAGCAGACACTTTAAGTTTTCATGTTAACGGTCAAAAATTCATCACCGATAGTAGTTATGAATACCAGGTTTATAACATTTTGTTAGCTACCGCCATTTGTTATAAATTAGGGGTTAAATCTGAAACAATTCAGCAAGTGATCAAACATTTTCCAGAGGCCAAAGGTCGAAGAGAAGAATTACAAAATGATCTTAAATTTAAAACTATTATTGATTTTGCCCACACTCCAAATGCCTTAGAAGCATCTCTTTCGTCACTCAAGAAAAATAATAAAGGAAATCTTATTACTATTTTTGGTGCCACTGGTGGTCGTGATCAAACCAAAAGGCCAATGATGGGAGAAGTTGTTTCCAAATTTTCCAACATCGCACTAATTACTGCTGACGATACCAGAAATGAAAAAGTTGAATTCATTAATAAACAAATTATCAGTGGAATTGATTCCAAAAAATCAGAATTAATTGATTATCAAGAAATTAAAACTAAAAAACAAATATTAACAGTACTTGAAACTGCCAAGAAAAAATTTGTTTACTTTAATATCCCTAACCGTCAAGACGCTTTTAATTTGGCCATAAAGTTGGCTCAACCAAACGATGTTGTTATTGCTTGTGGTAAAGGTCATGAAACCACTATTCTTCATGGTAAAACCGAATATCCCTGGTCCGAAGCTGAAGCTTTCAGAACTGCTTTCAGATTACGAAAAATAAAATAATATGCCCCAATTTAATTTGAAAAATACCAATAGTATCGATGAAAATTATAAAAACGGTTTACTCCCTCAAAGAAATAATAAAGATTTATTTTATTTTCAAACAAGCAGTAGATCAGATCTGACTAATTTCAATTTAAGTTCCGAAAATCGCCGAATTTTAAAAAAAACTCAAGATTTTACTTTTGAAAAAATACTTCTAAAAGATTTTAGTTACGATTTTAAAGTCCAAAAAGAAATATCAAACTGGGTAAAAGAACTTGGATGGGATTTCCCCGTAAGTTCAATAAAGAATATTTTCAAAAATCATATTTTTAATTATCTATATATATGGAAAAATCAATCAAATAATATAGTTGCCTATTCCATTTGTTATTTTTCAAAAGATATTAGTCATATTGCCTATGTTTTTTATAACCCAAAATTAACTCATGGAAATTTACCTATTCGTCTAGTTCTTCAAGTTATTATTGACAGCCATGAATTAAATCTTAAATATTGTTATCTTGGTCGTTTTTCCCAAGATTCAGGTTTTTACAAACGCAACATGCCCGGTTTTGAATATTTCAAAGAAAATAATTGGGTTAATTTTTAATAAATAAATTTTATTCATAAATCTTAATACATAAATCTATGCATATACATATACTAGGCATCGCTGGCACTATGACTGCCTCCTTAGCCATTGCCCTCAGAAAAGAAGGCCACACGGTTACCGGATCTGATCAGGAAAAAATTTATCCTCCCATCAGCACTATTCTTAAAAAGGCCAAAATTGAAATCAACAATACTAAAATCGATAAAACTATTGATTTAGCTATAGTTGGAGGGTCATTCTCTAATTTTCAAAAAACTAAAGAAGAATTTGAACAAATCAAAAAACTAAAAATCAAATATATTTCTGCCAGTGAATTTATAGCCCAAAAACTAATCCAAGAAAATTCAATTCTAATTGCCGGAACTTATGGTAAAACCACTATTACTTCATTGATCGCCTGGATTTTTGATCAAGCCAAATTAAACCCTAACTATATGTTTGGCGGCAAATCTGTAAACTATTTTCCATCAATTAATATTTCCCCATCAAATTGGTCCATCATTGAAGCAGATGAATCTATTCATGGTCTCGACACTCAAGCTAAATTTTTATATTACCCTGTCAAATTTTTATTACTCACTAGTGCCGATTGGGAACATAAAGACTCCTATTCGTCCGAAATTGAAAACTTCAACGCCTTTAAAAAACTTGTCTTAAATGTTCCCAAAGAAGGTATTCTATTTATAAATTCTCAAGGCCATCAAACCAAAGAATTAAGTCTTTATTCAAAAGCCAAAATAATTAATTACAATTCACCAGATTCCAATTATTCCATCCAAAAAACAAAAATTAAAAAAAACCACACTATTTTGTTTATTAAAACACCCAGAAATATTCTTAAAATAAAAACTCAACTAATTGGTCAATTTAATTTTGAAAATATTTTAGCTTCCATCGCTGTTACAGATAGTTTAAAAATTCCTCAAACCAAAATTAAACAAGCCATTTTAAAATTTAAAGGTGTTAATCGTCGTCTTGAAAAAATTTATGATCAAAAAAAGATAATTATTTTTGATGATTTTGCCCAATCACCCAACAGAATTCAATCTACTATAGAAGCAATTAAAATGCATTATCCTAAAAATAATATTAAAATTCTATATCATCCCCACGCTTCCTTTATTCAGCACCAAGAAATTCTAAAAGAATTTAAAAATGTTTTTGATCTGGCTTCCGAAGTTGTTTTATCAAAATTGATATTTAGTAAAAATATTGATAAAAATAAACGCGTTACCGCCAAAGATTTTAAAGAAGCTATTGGTGATAAATTAATTTATCTTCCAATAGAAGAAGATATTTGTTCTTTTTATAAAAAAAACCTAAAAAAAGGTGACATCTTAATAAATATGAGTTCTGGTGGATACAGTGGAAATAAAATTATCAAATCTGTTATTAATTCTATAAAATAAACTATGTCTCGATATATCATTGATGGCGGTAAGGCACTTAAAGGTGAAGTTTCAATTAGGGGAGCTAAAAATGCCAGCTTTAAACAAATAATTGCTTCCTTATTAACCGACCAAACTGTTACCTTAAATAATGTTCCCCAAATTTCCGATGTAAAAATAACCCAAAGTATAGCCAAAAGTCTTGGATGTCAAATAATTCAATCTGGTGAACATTGCCTCCAGTTAATCACCAAAAAAATTACCAATTCTGTTGTTCCTGTTGGCACTGGCGAAAAATCTCGAACTTCTTTTATGTTCGCTGGTCCACTGCTTGCCCGAACTGGCACTGCTATAGTTCCAATTCCAGGTGGAGATAAATTAGGTGATCGGCCTCTTGATCGTCTTTTTGATTGCTTTTCCAAAATGAATATTAAAGTTTCTAAAACTGATCACGATATTACCTTTAATACCGATAAAATTATAGGTACTCATTATACTTTTACCAAACCATCTCATACTGTCACTGAAGTCATTATTATGACTGCAGTTTTAGCTCAAGGCGAAACCATTATTGACAATGCCGCTCTTGAACCAGAAATTGACGATTTAATCATGATGCTCAACCAAATGGGTTCCCAAATAAAAAGAGATCCTGACAATAATAAAAGAATAATTATCCAAGGTGTTTCTAAATTGAATGGAACTATGCATGATGTCATTTGCGACCGTAATGAAATAGTCACTTTTGCTTGCGCTGCCTTAGCCACCAAAGGTTCCGTTTCGATTTTAAGAGTCAATCCAAATATTGTTAAAAAATTTATCGATACTATCATTCAGATGGGAGCCAATGTTCGAATTGGTAATGATGAAATTTATATTGAATGGATTAAACCTTTATCTAGTATTAATATTGAAACCGGTCCAGAACCCGAATTTATGACCGATTGGCAAGCTATTTTTTCTGTTCTATTAACCCAAACTGTCGGTTGCAACTCTATCAGCGAAAGAGTTTACCCTAACCGTTTTCAACATATTGAAAACCTTAAAAAAATGGGTGCTAAAGTTAATTTTTTCAATCCAGAAATAGACGATCCCGACAATTATTACCAATTCAACAAAGAAAGTGACGATCCAAAATATTTTCATGGTGTTAAAATTTACGGACCAACCAAATTAAAACCGGCTGATTTTATTATTAGTGATCTTCGTGCTGGGGCCTCTGCCACTGTTGCCGCTCTAACCGCCTCAGGTAAATCAACCATTGAAGGCGTCGAATATATAGAAAGGGGATATGAAAAACTGGCTGAACGTCTTTGGTCTTTAGGTGCTAACATAGAATATATAAAAAAATAATTTTATGATGCATTTATACCTAGGCCTCTTGCTCTTCTCTTTCTTAATTACCAGCATATTAGTCGTCCCTTTTATCAACCTTCTTTACAGACTAAAATTTCAGCGACGAGTTCAAAAAACCACCGATTTTCAAAATAAAAGAGCTGCTATTTTTGATAAATTTCACAATCAAAAATCAGGCACACCAGTTGGTGGTGGCTTATTGATCATAACTTCAATTTGTATAATGTTCACCTTTTTATTCCCCATCCTTAAATTTTCTCGAATTTTCATTTCATCAAACTATGCCATTAATGCCGAAATTATTATTATCTTTTTTACTTTTATTAGTTTTGGACTGCTTGGACTTTATGATGATGTTATGAAATTTTTTGGTTTCAAAAAAACCGGATTTTTCGGATTAAAAATGTCTTATAAATTTATTTTGCAAATAATAATTTCTTTGATAATTTCATTAATGATTTATCTTCAGCTAAGAATTGATTTTATCTACATTCCGTTTTTAGGAGCAGTTAAATTAGGTTGGTTTTTTATTCCTATTTCTGTCATTTTTATCACCGGTTTTGCTAATTTTTTCAACATCACCGATGGTTTAGATGGCCTATCTTGTGGACTTTTAACAATTGCTCTTTTTGCTTTCTGGATTTTAGCCAGTACCTCGTTGGATACCATTCTTTCTTCATTCATTGCTCTTTGGATTGGCGCTTTAATTGCTTTTCTTTATTTTAACGTTTATCCTGCCAGAATCTGGCTCGGAGACGTTGGATCTTTATCATTTGGAGCTACCATCGCCGTTATCGCTTTACTTTTAGGTAAAGTGGTTCCATTGGTTATTGTTGGATTTCCTTTCATAGTCGAGGGTATGTCCAGTGCTATTCAATTGCTTAGTAAAAAATATTTTAAAAAGAAACTTTTTCCAGCTGCTCCAATCCATTTAACTTTGCAAAATATCGGTTGGGAAGAGCCCAAAATTGTCTTTAGGGCTTGGTTAGCCGGGATTATATTAGCAATATTTGGACTATGGTTAGGACTAAATTAGAACTACAACAAGAAATAGAAAAATATATCGGTCTGCCTTATAGCAAGAATATTATTAAAGACGGAAAAATTACCAAAGAACAAGTTTTGGGAGGTAAAGGTAATTGTCTTCAACTCGCCACTGAAACTATTAGATTAGCTCAAAAACAAAATATTGATTTAACTAAATTAAATAATCAGAAATTCTACAATTTTCAAAAAAGAAATCATATTGGCATTGATTGTTCAGGTTTGGTTTCCAATTTACTAAACTTTTATTTCGGAACAGATTTAAATCCAAGAAAAACCTCTGCTGATATGTTGACCTCATCTCCGCTTTCTAAAGAAATAAAACCAAGTGAAATTAAAACTGGTGATTTGATTCGTCAAAAAAACGGCAACCATATTTTATTTATCATTGAAAAACAAGGCGATAAAATCATTTACGTCGACAGTTCTCGTGAAGGCAGGGGAGTAAAGTTTGGAAAAGTCGACATTACCGATAAAAATTTTCAACACCAAGGATTTTTTCGATTAACAATCTAAACTATGTAGAGACGTTGTACACAACGTCTCTACTCTCTGTATCAATAAAATTACTTTTCTTCAATTAATTCTCGGTATTTCAATGGATTTAAAGATAAAATTTCCACTTCAGTCCCACATTCACCACATTCAATAATATCTCCCACCATTGTATTCTCGGTTATTTCAATTTCTTTTTGACAATCCGGACAGATAATTTTTTCGTTCATATTTTAATAAAATTATAAATAGTATAATTAATCTATTATATGTCAAACACACCTTTAATCAAATTAGAAAATGTCTATTTCAAACGGGAAGATTTAAATGAAACTGGCTCAGCCAAAGACCGGGCTATGATTTTTCAAATTGAAAACCTAAAAAAACAAGGTTTTAAATCGGCCGTGATCTCCAGTACTGGTAATGCTGCTATCTCTGCTGCTCATTTTTGCCATATCAACAAAATTGATTTAACTATTTTTGTTTCCCCAAAAATCAATAAAAATAAATTTGACTTACTTAAGCAAGGAGGCGGTCAAATTTTTATTTCTAATCAGCCAATTAGTGAATCAATTAAGTTTGCTAAAAAAAATCATGCTTATCTTCTTCGTCAATCCACCGACCCCAGCGCTTTGATTGGATACCAAGAAATTGGCAAGGAATTAATGGATCAATTACCTCAAATTACCAGTGTTTTTATCCCTGTTGGCAGCGGCACAACTCTTTTGGGTATTTCTAAAAGTTTAAAACCATCAGTTAAAATCTATGCCGTCCAACCGGCTAACAATTGTCCATTATCTAAAATTTTTGACTCAAATTATCAGCCAGAAACAGAGATTATCACAGATGCTCTCTCGGCTAAATATCTTCCTTTAAAATCTCAAATCATTACCGCTATCAAAAATAGTAACGGTTCCGGACTAGTCGTTCAAAATAATGAAATCATGGATGCCCAAATAAAATTGTCTTCAGATCAAATAAAAACTTCTTTTGAAGGTGCTATGGCCTTCGCCGGCCTTAAAAAAGCAATTAAAAACAACCTGGAAATAGGCGATTATCCAGTTATAGTTTTAACCGGATGTCAAAGATAAATTTAGAATCTATCATTAATCAATCACCTTATATTTTCTTTTTTTTAGTGGTTGATAAATTTTTAGATATAGAAATTCCCCAATTAAAAAATTTCGAAAAAATTTATCTTTCTGATTATCCTTCAATAAAAGAAAAAAATAGTGGTAAATTACTTGCCAATAAAAAAGTTATTGATTATATTTTAAAAAAATCCCAAAAAACTAATCTAATTCCAGCAATTATTCCCTTTAAACCATCAGCTAAAATTGATTTTATTTGCAAAAAATATAATTGGATAAATATCAGTAACCCCGGACCAATCAATCGTTTTCTGGAAGATAAAATCAAATTTGCCAAACTTTGCCAAAAATATAAATTACCAACCATTCCTTTTTCAATTGATTCTTTTTCGCAAAAAAATTTTTTAAAATACCAAAAAATTTATAGCCAAAAGCTAGTTATTCAAACTCATTTTGGTTGGGCTGGTAATAGTACATTTTCAGCCGAATCTTGGGATGAAATTAAAAATAAAATTTCTCCAGATATAATCGTCAAATATAGTCCTTTTATTCAATCTTCCTATTCTCTATTAAACAATTGCTGTTTCACTAAATTTGGATTAATTCAAAGTCCTCCAGCACTCCAATACACCGGAATTACTCCCTACACCAAAAATCTTTTTACTACTGTGGGTCGTCAATGGCCATCAATGGCTTCTCAAAAAATAATCAACAGGATAAAAAAAATAACCAATAATTTTGGAAAAATTTTAAAAAATGTTAACTATAAAGGTTTTTTTGGTTTAGATTTTTTAATTACCAATAATGAAATTTTTTTATTGGAATGTAATCCTCGCCTAACTGCTTCTTTCAGTTTTTATACCAAAATAGAACAAAATCAAAACATTACTCCTCTTTTTTATTTTCACCTCGCAGAATTTTTAAAGCTAAATTATCAAATTAATCTCAAAAAAGAACAATCAAGATTTGATAATAAAAAAATTATCGGTTCCGAAATAACTCCTAAAAATAAATTTAATCACACTTATAAAAAATTAAATTTTGATTATCCTCTATCAAAAACCACCAATCCAATTTCTATTTCTCCAAAAATTAAATGAAAGAAACTAAGTCCCCATTATTGTTTTTAGTTTTTAGTCTGGTCTTTATCGGCCTGATTTTTATTTCCATCTCATCACTGGGTGAAGCTAGTTCATCTATTGGTGACAAGTTTTTTTATATAAAAAAACAAGGATTTTGGCTTATAGTTGGAATAATATGTTTTTATATCACTTCTAAAATTAATATCAAAACCATTAAAAAATTTTCTTTTATCTTTTATGCTATTTCCATTCTCAGTTTAATTTTAGTTCTAATTCCCAATCTAGGAAATGAGGCTCTCGGAGCCAGACGTTGGTTAAACTTGGGATTTACCAGTATTCAGCCTTCCGAAATTTTAAAACTAACCTCAATTATTTATTTTCCTTTTCTATTTTCTGATCCTAAAAATCGTAATATAAAAAATCTAATTTTTTATTTAGGGTTGCCTTTTATTCTAATAATTATTGAACCAAATCTTAGTACTGCCATTTTAATTTCCGCCATAGTTAGCTCTATTTATTACATTTCTGGAGGCAATGTGGTTCCGCTTTTTTACATTTTTTGCATTATCCTGATAGTCAGTGTTCCTTTAGTTTTTTTATCACCATACCGATCTGCCCGGTTAAAAACATTTCTAGACCCGCAAGAAAACACCGAAACTTCCTCATACCACAGTAATCAAATAATTTTATCTCTTTCTTCCGGTGGTTTTTTTGGTAAAGGTTTTGCTAATTCAGATCAAAAATATAAATTTCTTCCCAAAATCTCTACTGACTCTATTCTCGCCGTTATTGGTGAAGAAATTGGTTTTATTGGAATTTTTTCTGTTTTGTTAATTTATCTCTCTTTAATAAATTACCTTCTAAAATTCTCTCAAATTATAGAAGATCCGTTTCAAAGTTTATTAGTGGCTGGAAGTGCTTGTTGGATTGCCTATCAAAGCTTGATTAATATTTCTGCCATTGCCGCCCTTATACCTTTAACTGGGGTCCCTCTTCCTTTTATTTCTTATGGTGGATCTTCTCTGGTCACTCTTTTTATTGTAGTTGGATTAGTCAGAAATATCGAAAAAAACCAAAAAATGCTGATATACTCAAAGAGTGACCATAACAAAAAAGACGATCATAATCACCGGAACACATCTAACCCCAGCCTTAGAACTCATTCATCAACTGAAAAACGACCATAAAATTGATTGGCAGATAAACTACATCGGTCGAAAAAACAATTCCAGTGTTAATAGTAATCCTTCAATCGAATCTAAAATTATTCCTAAATTAGGAATAAATTTTTACTCAATCAATGTTGGTAAATTAGATCGCCGCTGGCTTCCAAATACCATTAAAGGCCTTCCTCAAACCATTAAATCTTTATCCATATCGCTTAAATTAATAAAAAAAATAAAACCAGATATCATTGTTTCTTTCGGGGGTTATGTTTCTGTGCCGGTAATTATTGGTGGATTTTTTAAAAAAGTTCCGTCAATTACTCATGAACAAACATTAACCAATAGTTTAACCACTAAAATAAATAGTCATTTTGTTAATAAAATTGCTCTCTCTTTTGATAATCCCAAACAAAAAGCTAATCTTCCAAAAAATAAAATAGTAATCACCGGAAATCTTTTAAGACAAGAACTTTTTTACCCTCCCAAAAGTAAAATAGGGGATAATATTGATATTTTCATAACTGCTGGAAATCAAGGTTCTCATATAATAAATTTATTAATCAAGAAAATTCTCCCCAAATTGAAAAATTATTTTATTATTCATCAAACAGGTAAAAATGATTTTTTCAGTTTTAAAAAATTAACCAATATTTATTCTAAATATAAAGTTTTCGACTATCTAGAGTCCAACGATATTGCTCATGTTTTAAACAAAACTAATTTAATAATCAGTCGTTCTGGTGCCAACACCAGCCAAGAAATTGTTGCCTTAAATAAAAAATCAATTTTAATTCCTCTAAAAATTAGCCAACAAAACGAACAGCTATTAAATGCCTTTTGGGTCAAAGAAAAAAACCCACAAAACACCATAATAATAGAAGAAAAAGACCTCACCCAAGAAACTTTATTAAACAGTATTAACCAGTTAATCACCAACAAAACTAAAAACAGTTTTATTAAAAATAATAATAATCTAAAACTTTTAAACTTAATTCATGAAATTATTTAAAATTTTTTTATTTTTAATTTTTTTATCAAGTTTGTCTTTTTCAATTTATTCATTCGTCAGTTCATCAAAATCTAAATTAGATCCAAATTCTGATAAAAACAATTTTTATCTTCAATTAGAACATGGTTTAAAAATTGCCCAACTTGATATTGTCAAAAAATCTATTAAGGATTATCAAAATCAACTAGAATTCTATATAATTAATGAAAGCCATCCAATCAAAATTATTTTGTCCACTCAAAAAAATCCTTATTGGCAAATAGCTTCTTTACAAGAAATCTTTAAAACAGCTAAAATTAATAATAAACAATTGCAACTAGTTGATCTGAGCATCAACCATCCATATGCAACATTCAAAAATAATTAATATAATCGACATCGGCACTTCCAAAATTACTACCTTGGTTGGACAATATTTTGATACTGAAGATAAATTTAATATTGTCGCCGTTTCTTCAATTCCAGCCTTAGGTTTTCGTAAAGGTCAAATAATTAATCTAGAACAAGCTTCGCAAACCATCACTCAAAGCATTGAATCTGCCGAAAGAATGGCTGGATTTCAAATAAATAATGCCCACATTTCTATATCTGCCCCATACATCGAATCAATTAATTCTCATGGTGTTGTAGCAATCAGTAATCCAAACGGAGAAATTGATGCTAATGACATTATTCGAGTCACTGAAGCCGCCAAAGCTATTTCTTTACCTAGTGGAAAAGAGATCATTCATATTATTCAAAGAAAATTCACTGTTGATGGACAAGAGGGAGTTATTGATCCAATCGGAATGAACGGCATTCGACTTGAAATTGAAGCTCATTTAATCTTAGCTTCCAGTCCTGCCTTAAAAAATCTTAAAAAATGTTTTGAAGATATTGGTATTAAAATAGAATCTCTCACTTATGCTGGTTTAAGTACTGCCACCGCTGCTCTTACCGACACCGAAAAAGAACTTGGTGTTGCTCTTGTCGATATTGGTGGCTCAGTTACCAACATTACAATTTTTGTTGAAGGTTCACCAGTTTTTTCATCGGTTATTCCCATCGGTGCCAATAATGTCACTAATGATCTGGCTATTGGTCTTCGTTTTTCAATCGAAGATGCTGAAAAAATAAAATTAAAATTAACTAAATTATCAGAAACTAAAAAATTTGAAGATGAAATTGAACTATCACACTTCGATATTCATAATGAAGATAAAAAGAAAATTTCACTTCAAACTGCCATAAACGGCATTATTAAACCCCGACTTGAAGAAATATTTAATTTAATTTATTCTCAAATTGAAGCTAGTGGCTTTCATCAATCAATTCCTGCCGGAATTGTTTTAACTGGTGGTGGAGCTATGACAGTTAATGCCAAAGAAATTTGTAATCATATTATTCCTTTACCACTAAGAATCGCCAGCCCACCAAAAGTCGGAGGCATAGTTGATGATATTATAAATCCAGCATATACTAGCACTATTGGTCTTTTGCTTTATAATAAAAATACCAAAAAAAGCAGCGGATCAGGTTCTAAAGGAATTAAAGCCCCCAAAGTTTCTATGAGTGGATTTTTTGGTAAAGTCAAAAAAATACTAGAACCACTTTTACCCTAATTATGGGATTAATTAAAACTCTTACTGGACAATTTGCCAAAATAAAAGTCATCGGTGTTGGTGGCGGTGGTAATAATGCCATTAATTCAATGATTGCCGAAGATGCCATTAATGGTGTTGATTTTATTGCTGTTAACACTGATTCTCAGGCTCTACTAAATTCTCTTGCTTCAATTAAAATCCAAATCGGCGAAAAATTAACCAAAGGACTCGGTGCCGGTGGTAATCCCCAAATGGGACAAAAAGCCGCCGAAGAGTCTAAAGAAAGAATCAAAGAAGTTTTACAAGGTACTGACATGGTCTTTATTACCGGTGGAATGGGTGGTGGAACATGCACCGGTGCTGCTCCGATTATTGCCCAAATTGCCAAAAAAGAATTAGGAATTTTAACCATCGGTGTTGTTACTAAACCGTTTTTATTTGAAGGCACTCGTCGCATGACTAATGCCGAAGAGGGGATTTCTCAACTAAGAGAAAATGTCGACACTTTAATTGTCATTCCCAATCAAAAAGTCATGGAAGTCGTTAATAATAAAGCTACTCTTTTAGAAGCTTTTAAAATAGCTGATTCTGTTTTAAGTAAAGGCACTAAAGCCATCGCTGATTTAATCACTATTCCCGGGCTAATAAACCTTGATTTTGCCGATATTAAAACTGTTATGAGTAATGCCGGTTCCGCTCTTATGGGAGTCGGAGAAGCTGAAGGCGACAATAGAATTCAAAAAGCTGTTGAAGATGCTGTTAATTCTCCATTAGTTGAAGTTGATATCGAAGGAGCCAGAGGAGTTTTAATTAACGTTACTGGTGGTCCAGATATTACCATGGCTGAAATCGAAGAAGCCGCCAGAAATATCACCGAACGAACTGCACCTGATGCCAATATTATTTTTGGTGCCACTATTGATAAAGAATTAAAAGGCAAAGTCAAAATATCAGTTATCGCCACTGGTTTCGATTCCAATCGATCCAGTCTCTACCATCAAATTAAAAAACCACAACCAACACTAATTAATCTTCCCAAACCCACACCGACTGAAAATCCCGAAATTAAAAAGAACACTGAACCTTCGGAATTAAATGACGATCAAATAAAAGAATTTTTAAACACCAAAGAAGTTCCTGTCGGTATCGATATTGTCGACGAGTACGACATCCCCGCCTTTTTAAGAAAAAATAAATAAAACTCTAATAATAAACTTCTCTTCGATGAGCTACTTTTAGTATATAAATCTTATTTCCTTTTATTTCAAAAATGACTCGATAATCTCCAATTCGATATCTATATTCACCTAATTTAAAATTAACCAATCTTTTCGATATTTTTAATGGATCATTTCTCAGTAAAATCATTTTTTTACCAATTCTTTTTTTAACCACACTGTCTAATTTACCAATTTCTGATACCGCTTTTTTTGTAATTAAAATCTCATATTCCACTATCTATATTTTGCCAAAAATTTCTTCAAAAGGATACACCTCACCATTTTTAATATTTTTTCGGGCCTCTTCTATATCTTTTTTATATTCAGGATTAGCCAAAGCTAATAAATCTTCCAACATATCAATATTTATAATTGCTGATTTAATTTTTCCTCGACTAGAAATCAAAACAAAATTTTTCTTGTTCTCGACCAAATCTAATGTATCAGCTAAATTGTTTCTTAAAATTGTACTTGTTACTGTGTTCATATCTAAATGTACATTTTAATTGTACATTTGTCAACAAGTAATTCTAAAAAAATCCAAAAAAATAGCGGCCAGGGAAAATAAAGTGTTTTGTTGATACCATCGGCACCACACTTTATTTTTTATTCCCCGACCGCTAATTTGCTTTGACCAAAAGCCGATTTTTTGTCGAAATTGACAATTCTCAGCTTCCAACCGTTATTTTTTGGATAAACTAGAAAATAAATTCTACTAGTTTCACCAAAAAACCTGGACCGAATACCAAAAGGACAAGAATTAATGATATGATTCCAGGACCAAATTCCTGAACATCTTCGCCTTCGTACTCCTCTTCGTATTCCTCTTCATCTTTAGAATTCATTTGAATTCTCCTTTCTTTTTTTTGTACTTTTTTTATTTTAAATCAGAAGCTTACTCCTGATAAATTAAAAAATTGTATTTAGTTCAATAATTGCTTATTAAACTGTCCTATAATATCATACTTGCTATTAAAAGTCAATATCTTAAGCCCAAAAGATAGTGTAAAATACAACTATGCCTAAATTCAAGAATATTCCAAATAATGTTAACTTTTCCGCTCTTGAGGAAGAGATTACTTCATTTTGGAAAGAGAATAAAATTTTTGAAAAATCAGTCGATCAAAGACCGGACGATAATGCCTACACTTTCTACGACGGTCCTCCATTCATAACCGGCCTTCCTCATCACGGACATTTATTATCCAGCATCGCCAAAGATATCATCCCTCGTTATCAAACCATGAAAGGAAAAAAAGTTAAACGTGTTTGGGGTTGGGATTGCCATGGTCTTCCTGCCGAAAACAAAGTTGAAGAAAAACTTGGTTTAAAATCTAAAAAAGACATTGAAGCTCTTGGTATTAAAAAATATATTGATGAATGTTATGCTTATGTTCAAAACGTTTCTCAAGAATGGCCCTGGTACATTGATCATATCGGCCGTTGGGTAGATTACGAACACGCTTATAAAACTATGGATCTAAATTTTATGGAAAGCGTCATGTGGACTTTTTCCGAAATTTACAAAAAAGGATTAATTTATAAAGGCCGTCGAATTTCTCTTTATTGTCCTCGTTGTTCCACTCCGCTTTCTAATTTCGAAATCGCCATGGATAATTCTTACAAAGATGTTGAAGATCCAGCCATTTCCATTAAATTTAAGTTAAAAGACCGAAACGCTTATATTTTGGCTTGGACCACCACTCCCTGGACTTTGGCCGGCAACTTAGCTCTTGCTGTTAATAAAGACGAAATTTACACCGAAATTAAGGTAAATAATGAAAACATTATTTTAGCTAAAGCCAGACTTGAAGCAGTTTTAGGTGATATAAAATATGAAACCGTTAAAGAATTCAAAGGCCAAGAGTTAATCAATCTTTCTTATGAACCACTTTATAATTTTTTTGAAGTCACCGAAAGAGATTATAAAATTTACCATGCCGACTTTGTCTCCATGGCCGATGGCACCGGAGTTGTTCATGTTGCCCCGGGTTTTGGTGAAGATGATTCTAAATTAGGCAAAGAAAACAATTTATCTATCATTGATCACGTTGACGATGAAGGAAAAATAATTGATAAAGTCACTCCTTTCGCCGGACTTTTCGTTAAAAAAGCCGATCCTTTAGTCATAGAAGATCTAAAATCCAGAAAGTTACTTTTTAAACAAGATTTAATTACTCATAGTTATCCTTTTTGTCATCGTTGTGCCACTCCTTTAATTTATAAATCCCAAACCGCCTGGTATCTTAATGTTCAATCCATAAAAGATGGAATGAGAACCACTAATCAAAAAATTAATTGGATTCCAGATCATATCAAAGATGGCCGTTTTGGGCAGGGGATTGAAACCGCTCCAGATTGGTGCCTTTCCCGTTCTCGCTATTGGGCTTCTCCGATTCCAGTCTGGGAATGTGATTGTGGTGAAATTTATGTTCCAGAATCTATCGCCGATTTAGAAAAAAGATCCGGCAAAAAAATAACCGATCTTCATAAACCGGAAATAGACGAAGTCACTATTAAATGTAATAAATGCGGCAAAGAAGTTCATCGAGTTCCTGAAGTGTTAGATGGTTGGTTTGAATCCGGGGCCATGCCCTATGGTGAACGTCATTATCCATTCGAAAACAAAGAACAGTTTGAAAAAGAATTCCCGGCTGATTATATCGTTGAATATATTGGTCAAACTCGTGGTTGGTTTTATACTCTTCATGTTTTATCTAATGCCCTTTTTCAATCAGAAAGTTTCAAAAATTGCGTTGTTACCGGAACTATTATGGGAACCGACGGCCGCAAGATGAGTAAACTTTTTAAAAATTATCCTGATCCAAAAGTAGTTTTACAAAAATATGGCGGAGAAGCCATGCGTCTTTACCTAATGAGTGGCGTCATCATGGTTGGAGAAAACATGAACATGAATGAAAAAGAAATTGAAGACAAAGTAAAATTTGTCCTATTACCTCTTTGGAATTGTTTTAAATATCTCACTACCTATGCTCAAATGCACAATTGGACTCCGGATTTAAAAGTTGAAAACTCAACTAATATTCTTGATCAATGGATAATCACCAAAACAAATCAACTTACCAAAGAATTTTCCCAAGAATTGGATAAATATATTATTCCTAATGCAGTTAAATTAATAATTCCCTATATCGAAGATTTATCTCGCTGGTATATTCGTCAATCCAGAGATCGTTTTGTTAATGGTGACCAAGAAGCCCTTCAAACTTTATGGCAAGTCTTAGTTCAATTCACTAAAACCACAGCTCCATTGATTCCTTTTATTACTGAATATTTTTGGCAAAACCTGGTTTTACCATTCAATGGTAATGCCAAAGAATCAGTTCATCTTGATTTTTATCCAAAAGTTGAAGAAATAAATCAAAAACTCCTAAACGATATGTTAATCGTTCGTGAAATTTGTGAGCAGGGAAACATGGTCAGAAAAACTCAAAATATTAGCACCAGGCAACCCCTTTCTAAAGCTGTTATTTCTTCATCTAAAAAACTTAATTTAAATACAGATTTAATTGATATCATCAAAAATGAACTCAATGTTAAAGAAATAGAAACAATCAAAAGTAATGATAATCTAACTGTTAATCTTGATACTGATATTACTCCAGAATTAAAAGCCGAAGGTGACGCTCGTACTTTAATTCGTGATATTCAAAGTCTTCGCAAAGAAAAACAATTAGAATTAAAAGATAAAATTAAAATTTTTGCTCCCAAATGGCCAGAATCTTTTGAAAAAGAAATATTATCAAAAACCTTAGGAGTTAGTATTGAAAAATCAGATCATGTCGAAATCACTTTGGTTGCCAACACTAATTAGTTTAATTGTCCTTTTTTCAATTAACATTTTAATGGTTAGTTCTGTTGCTCCGAATTTAGTCTTAAAACAACTAATAGCCTGGATTTTAGGATTAATTTTATTTTTCATTGGTAAACAAATAAATTTAAAACAATTAAACTCCTATAAATGGCCAATATTTATAACTTGTTGTCTTCTTTTGTTTCTTCCTATTGCTTTAAACAGCATCACT
The DNA here is from genome assembly GCA_964432085.1 of uncultured Gammaproteobacteria bacterium. Taxonomy (GTDB): domain Bacteria; phylum Patescibacteriota; class Microgenomatia; order UBA12405; family UBA12405; genus WARW01. Next base: position 45,352 of record CAYSME010000001.1, read on the forward strand.
CGTGGTTCTCGCCGTTGGCTTTATATTGGAGGACAAACCATCCAACCATCAGAATTTGTTAAACCTTGGCTTATGTCATTTTTAGCCAATACTAATATTCCAATTCTTCACGCCATTCCAGTAGCCATAATCATGGCTCAACCGGATCTTGGTAGTGCCATTTCTGTTTTTTTTCTAATTATTCCGGTTATTTTATACAACAAAAAACTACTTAAAATCTCAATTCTTGCCAGTATATTTTTTGTATTAATTTCTCCTTTGGCTTATAAATATGTCCTTAAAGATTATCAACAAAACAGGATTAATACTTTCCTAAATCCTAAAGACGACCCACTAGGGGAAGGTTACAATGTGATTCAATCACAAATCGCTATTGGCTCTGGTGGTTTTTTTGGTAAAGGTTACAAAAAGGGAACCCAAGGACAATTATTATTTTTACCCGAAAAACACACCGATTTTATGTTTGCCACCACTGCTGAAGAGTTAGGTTTTGTTGGTATTGTAATTATTTTATTTGCTTATTATTTATTAATCGGCACCCTTTTCAATAAAGCTTTTTCCACCAAAAATCGTCCTCTTTTTATCTTCACTTTGGGAATTGCTATTCAAATTTGGATGCAGACTTTTGTAAACATTGGTATGAACATTGGTCTTCTTCCGGTAACCGGCATTCCTCTCCCTTTTCTTTCAGTTGGTGGATCGTCCCTTATGGCTCTCCTTTTTTCTCTTGGAATTGTCTATTCTTCCTAAGAATCTTAACCTTGCCAAGTTCATTTCCTATGTTATAATTCTCAAGTATGAAATACGCCGTTATTGCCATCTCTGGCACCCAACATCAAATCGAAGAAAATCAAAAAATTATTGTTGATAATTTAAATCTTAAAGAAGAAGAGAAATCTTCAACTGATCAAGTTTTATTAACCGTCAATGAAGATAAAGTTACAGTTGGTACTCCAACTGTCAAAGGTGCTTCTGTCGAATTCAAAGTTTTAAAAAATTTCCAAGGCGATAAGCTTAAAGTTTTTAAATATAAATCAAAATCTCGCTACCGTAAAACTACTGGTTTTAGGCCGAAGTTAACAGAAATCCAAATTACTAAAATTAATTTCTAATTAGAATATGTCACATAAAAAAACACAAGGTAAAACAAACCAAAAAGCTAACCGTCCCGGTCAAAGAAGGGGTGTGAAAAAATTTGGCAGCCAAAAAATTAATGTTGGCGAAATCATAGTTCGTCAAGTCGGTTCCAGTTTCCACGCCGGAAAAGGAGTCAAAACTGGTAAAGATTTTACCCTTTACGCTATTAAACCAGGAGTCGTTAAATTTTTCAAAAAGTTCGGCAAAAACATCGTTTCCGTCATCAAAGGATAAGATTGATTTAGTTTGAATCACTTTTGGATACTTTTTTCACAAATGTTTTCATAGTAATCTTCTACTATGATGAAACAGGTAACTCAAATCCCAACTAATCAATTAGAACCAAACCCACTTCAGCCTCGAGGAATTATCAACCAGGAATCCATTGCTGAGTTAATCGAGTCTATTAAAGAGCATGGCATACTAGAACCTCTTATAGTCGCCAAAACACCAGCCGGATACCAAATAATTGCCGGAGAAAGGCGCTGGAGAGCCGCCAGAATTCTCAAATTAGAATACGTCCCTGCTATTATCAAAGAAACTAACCCTCAGCAAATGTTAGAAATGGCCATTGTTGAAAATGTTCAAAGAAAAGATCTAAATCCAATGGAGCGAGCCAAGGCTTTTCTAAGACTCAAAGAAGAATTTAACTTTGATAACAACCAGATTGCCAAAAAAGTAAGTAAAAGCGTTCCTTATGTTATTAACTGTCTTAAATTATTAACTCTCCCTGACGCTGTTAAAGATGGACTTTTATCCGGCTTAATCACCGAAGGTCACGCCCGGGCTTTATCTGGAATAGGGGACACTCGATTAATGATAGAGGCCTATAAAATCATTTTAAAAGAAAAAGCTTCAGTCCGTCGTGCCGAAGATATCGCCAGAAGAATGAGAAAAAAAATAGAAGAAGGAGATGTCCCCATCACTAAAGAAAATTTACCACAATTTTTGAAATCCAAAATTGATAATATCAGCCAAGATTTACAGTCGATTTTTAACAAAAAAACAACCTCTGTTAAAATTGTTCAAACCAATATCTTAACCAAAGTAACATTTCAGTTTAAAGGACCGATAGACCAAAGATTCGACGAGTTGAGCAATCTCTATAAACAAATTTGTAAAAAAGAACTACAAAATTAAAAACTAACTTTTGGTACCAATCCAACCGATTTTAATGGCCAATATTTCAAAAACGCCTTTCCTACAATTAAATCTTTTTTGATTGGTCCAAAGGCACGTCCATCTCTGGAGTGTTCTCTATTATCACCAAAACACAAATATTGACCCTCTGGAACCGTTAGTTCTTCTCCTTCTTTCATATAATCCTCTTCTTCCGTCACCACCCCATCAGGCAAAAACGTTTGATCGAGCAACTCTCCATTTAAATAAACCTGTCCATTTTTTATCATTACTTTATCGCCCGGAACTCCAATTATTCTTTTAATATATTCACATTCTTCTGCCGCACAAGATTCAGTTGATGGTGCTTTAAAAACGACCACATCTCCATGTTTAGGTTCATTAAAATAGTAAGATAT
>CAYSME010000001.1:48036-48349 GCA_964432085.1 uncultured Gammaproteobacteria bacterium
ATATTTTTTCAGTCAACAACATTTCTTTATCCACAAAATTAGGCAACATGGAACTACCATTTACTTCATTCGGTTGAGCCACAAAAAGATATAAAATCACAAAAACTGCCAAAGCTAAAACTATCGATTGAATAAAATCTAAAATAAAACTACCAATTGAACCTCTCTGGCTTTTATAAATATCATTTTTCATAATTATCAATTATAGTGGAATTTCGGTTAACTTGGTATAATCTAATTTACTAATTATCCAGGTCACTTAGCTCAGTTGGTAGAGCACCGCATTCACATTGCGGTTGTCACAGGTTCGAGT
>CAYSME010000002.1:0-386 GCA_964432085.1 uncultured Gammaproteobacteria bacterium
CTCCAGTCATCTCTAGTGGTTTTTCAATTCCCATTAATTCCAAAATTGTTGGTGCCACATCTTTTAATCCGCCATCTCTAACTTTGCCTTCAATTCCTATAAATGAATATTTCACCGGATCAAAACCATGCGACACATCCACCTCTCCATTATCATAGAGTTTATGTTCCGCATTTCCATGATCAGCTCCAACAATAACATAACAATCATTTTTAATTGCCTTATCGACAATTTCACCAACCATTTCATCAACCACCTCACAAGCCTTTTTAATCGCCTCAAATTTACCACTATGTCCAACCAAATCTGCATTGGCAAAATTAACCAAAATAAAATCATATTTTCCTAAATTTTCAAACAAGTCTTTACGATAAAAAATTGACTGA
>CAYSME010000002.1:396-14225 GCA_964432085.1 uncultured Gammaproteobacteria bacterium
AAATTTTCCATTACTTTCTGAGCAACTTCCACTGCTGACATTTCTGGTTGTAAATCATAAGAGGGGACCTTGGGACTTGGCACCATAATTCTATCTTCACCCTCGACCGGCTCTTCAATTTGTGAATTAAAAAAGAACGTCACATGAGCATATTTTTCTGTTTCTGCCACTCTCAATTGTTTTTTATTATTTTTTGCCAACACTTGGGCTAAATTATTTTTTACTTCTTGTGGTAAATAGGCAATAGGTAACTTCCAATCATCATCATATCTCGACATGCACACCCAAAATGGTCTAATTTTTGACTTAAATTCGTCAGGACACAAGTCTTGCCCTGTAAACATTGCTGTAATTTGTCTTGATCTGTCAGTTCTAAAGTTAAACCAAATCATCGAATCTTCATTTTTAATCAATCCATTTTTATCAATAATTATTGGTTTTACATAATAATCAGTCTCATCACCTCGACCATAAGCCTCATTGATTGCTAATATTGGATCATTCGACTCAAAACCTTTTCCCTCTATCCATAAATCCCTTGCCTCAGCTGTCCTTTCCCAATTAGTATCTCTATCCATCGCATAATACCGTCCCACAATTGAAGCCACTTTTCCTATTCCAATTTTTTTTATTTTTCTATTTAATTCTTCAACATATTTTGTAGCTGATTTTTCTGGCACATCTCTTCCGTCCAAAACCAAATGAATAAAAACTTTATTCAATCCTTCTTTTTTTGCCAATTCCATCAATGAATAAAGCTGGTTAATATCAGAATGAACCCCAGCATCGGAAAAAAGCCCAGCCAAATGCAATACTGAATTATTTTTTTTACAATTTTCAATTGCACTTAACAAAGCTGGATTATTAAAAAATTCTCCGCTTCTAATTGACCTGTTAATTAATTCCTGTGGTTGCCATACAATTCTCCCAGCCCCCAAAGTTAAATGACCAACTTCACTTCCACCTTGCATCCCTTCCGGATTTCCAACTTCATTGCCAATACATTTTAATAATGCACTTGGATATTCTTTTAAATATTTATCCGCATTTGGGGTGTTAGCTTCCATTATCAAATTACCATACGAATTTTCCGAATAACCCCATCCATCTCGAATTATTAAAATTACTTTTTTGTTCATAAATTTAATTTAAAGTCTCCCTTGTCAAAGGGAGATTTAGAGGGATTTTAATTCCTCTTCAATCCTCATTAATCTATTATATTTACAAACTCTTTCCCCTCGAGTCGGTCCAACTTTTATATAAGCCGATCCCACTGCCACCGCTAAATCAACCAAAAAAGTATCATTGGTTTCACCGCCGCCGCGATGACTTGGCATGGTCATTAAATTATGTTCTCTAGCCAAAAGACAACAATCCACTGTCTCTGTTAAAGTTCCCGCCTGATTTAATTTAATCAAAATTGCTGTTGCCGCTTTCATTTCAATCGCTTTTCGCCAAAGTTTAGCATTAGTCACAGTCAAATCATCAGCGATCAATGGAAATTTACCATTAATAGTTTCCACCATTTTCGGCCAATTATCCCAATCAAATTCCGACAACATATCTTCCATTGTGGCAATCGGATATTTTTCAATCCATGGTTTGTAATAGGCAATTAGCTCTTCCGAAGTTAATTTCTTATTTTCCAATTTCAAATGATATTTTTTTGTTTCTTCATCATAAAATTCAGACGCCGCCGCGTCAATTCCCACTCCGGCATCAACACCCGGTTTATATCCGGCATCAGTAATTGCTTTTACTAAATATTCCATTGGTTTTTCATTCGAAGAAATTCCGTTTGGAGCAAAAGCACCTTCATTTCCCACATTAGTTGATAATTTTTCCGATTTTAAAATTTTCTTTAAAGCTTCATAAATTTCCATCTCCATCCGGACATTTTCTGCCGCTGTTTTAGATCCCATCGCCCCCACCATAAATTCCTGTAAATCGGTAGTTTCATCAGCATGTTTACCACCTTCAATCATCACAATCATTGGTTTTGGTAAAGTAAAAACTTGTCCTGAGCCAGTCGAAGGATAAACTTTTCTTAAATATTTATAAAGTGGTAATTTTTCTTCATTTGCCTGAGCTCGACAAATTGCCAAACTTACCCCCAACATTGCATTTCCTCCTAAATTTGATTTATTTTCGGTTCCATCCAAACCAATCATTATTTCATCAATCTCTCTCTGCCTATCAGCCTCCACTCCTTCTAAATTATCACCAATAATATCGTTAATATTGTTAATTGCCTTTAACATTCCTTTTCCGTTATATCTAGTTTTGTCTCCATCCAAAAGCACAGTCGCTTCTTTCGATCCAGCCGAAGCACCATAACTCACTGATGCTTCTCCGATCGCTCCGGATTCCAATGTGACGGTAACTTCTAAACTTGGGGCTCCGCCACTAGCCAAAATTTCTCGAGCATAAATATTTTTTATTTTTGACATACAAACCAATTATAACCTAAAAAATAGTTTATTAATTTGTTTTTATTTTATATAGATTTATATGGTATATAATACTTATCAAATGGTTAATAGAGAAAGATTTCAATTACCTCCAGAACTAACCGAACCTCTTGAATATCAATCCAAAATTTTTTGTCAAGAAATGGCCAAAAGAGGCATTTTCCCTCAAGAAATGCTTTTACCAGATGAAACTTCAACTAGCATCGGTAGTTTTACTACTTTTACTCCTGAAACTTTAGATCAACCTGGGGTAATATCATCTTTCATATTTATTTCCGAAACTGAAGGCAATGAATCTACTGGAATTATTGTTGATTGTTTTGGATCTGATAATATTGATGTTGAAAATTTATCTCCCGATCGAAAAATAATCAAAAGATCTCTTAAAAATGGGATATTTCTCGTTGCAGAATTATATAAAATGAAACCTTTAGAAGGTGAAAATTATTGGGCTGGTTTGTGTCGTTTTTCTGATGATCCTGAAGAAACCTTTAGCTGTTGCTTCTTTGCCAAACCACAGTTCTAAAATATTTTTTCTATCGCTTTAATCTAAAGACAAATTTGTTTAAATTCAATACAATCCAAATCTCCATTAAATTTTATTTTATAAATTCCTTTATATTTTCCACTTTGATCTTCAAAAAACCATCCAACTTCACAACTATTATCTTTTATAAAATTAACTTTAAATTTTAATTCTTTTATATTTTGATCCTTAATTTCCTGCCAAAATTTCAAAACTTCTTCAACTGTATTAACAGGGGAGCTATCTTCATTTTCATAATAGTTTTTAATTTTTGAAAAAATATTCTTTACTTCATCTAAATTTTTCTCCATCCATGCTTTTTTAAATCTCTCAATCCATTTTTCCAAATATTCTTTTGTTAATTTCATATTATATTTCTAAACTTTCCTTAGTATTTAATACTTTATAATTTAATTTTTCATTTTCAAAAATCTCTTTTAATTTAATCAAATCAACTGGAAACTTTGGATTATCCATGTGGATTGGAACAACCAGATTAGCTCCAGTTTCTTTTGTAAACATTGCTGCCTCATATATCCCCATTACTAATCCATAATTTGAAACAGGCAGAAATAAAACATCACATTTGTATTCATTTTTAAAACCAATTGTGTCGCTGGTTATATAAATTTTCTTATTTTCTGCATTTAAAATATACCCTATATTTTCATTAATATCTTTTTCTCCCTTTAAAGCCGGTATGTAACCATGAACTGCTTTTACCACTTCAATTTTAATATTTTCAAATTCAAAAATATCATTAGTTTTAACTATATTTATTGGTAAATCAGGATATGTTTCCTTAACTTCATTTGAGGAATAAATTTTTGTTTTTCCATTTTTAATAATTTCTTTTATTGTTTCAACATTACAATGATCTACATGTTTATGAGTTATTAAAATCAAATCAACATTTTTCCAATCATTCAAAAAAGAATCTTCGTAAGACAAAATCCCCGGATCAACTAGAATTTTTTTGTCACTATTTTCAATCAATAAACAAGATTGAGGATACTTAACAATTTTCATAATCTATTTTATCAAGTCTCTGGTCTTCCTAATATTCTTTTAATCAACTTTTTTATCCAAAAACTCTTAAATTGACCGATTCTATCATTTAAATCAATTTCACTTTTCACCCATAAATTTCCATAATCACCCTCTTTTTTATCACTATATTTTTTATCTAAAAATTTTTGGGAAACAGGGAAGTGGATCTGAATATATTCATCTATCCAAAATATTTTTTTATAAATATTTTTTAAAAATTCCATCATTTTTTTATAATCACTTCCGGCATTTTTAATTCCCCATGGCCAATATTCAAAAAAAATCGTTGGTTTATTTTTTTCAATCATATTTTTTCCGCCTTCAATTACTTCCGCCTCAAAACCTTGCACATCCATTTTAATAAAATCAATTTTCCCTCGCCCTTCCATAGCTTTAGCGACGGAGGGTTCTTTTAACAAATCATCCAGTCTTCTACAAAAAATATAAACAGCCTCCCTGTCAAGGGAGGTGCCCGCAGGGCGGAGGGTTTTGTCTTCCCATAATCGATGATCACCATAGTTAGTTTTCGATTTAATAATTCTCATTTTTTTATTTTCTTTTCCCACTGCTGCTTGCACCGCTATCACATTTTTTAATTTATTTTCATAAATATTTTTCTTTAAAATTTCAAAATTAATTGGATCCGGCTCAATTGCAATTACTTTTCTCGCCGAAGAGGCGAGTAAAACTGTGTAATATCCAATATTCGCTCCAATATCCAAAACCACACTTTTTTTATCCTGAGCTTGTCGAAGGATTAATTTAGTCAAATACGGTTCATATTTTTCCAAAGCAATTCTTTGCCCCACAAATTTATCATCAGGCAAATAATTAAACACATATTTCCCAAAAACCTTAGCTTTTTCCAATTTCATTTACCTATTTTATCAATAAAAAAAACTAAAGCCTCCCTGTCAAGGGAGGTGGTCCCGACTTGGTCGGGACCGGAGGGTTTGTACCTCTTGATTTAATAAATCACCCCGCTATAATATTAGCAGTCGGTCATTTTGACTGATAATTATTATTTATTAATTTTTAATCAATTTATGACCAAAATTCATCCAGTTGCCGGCTACCTTTTAGTCGAGCCGCAAAAACAAGAAAAAACTACTGCCTCAGGAATTGTTCTTCCTGAAACTCATCAAGACAAACCTCAACAAGGCAAAGTTCTTGCCGTTGGTGATGCCATTTACAATGATGGTCGTGAAATTAAATCACCAGTTCAAGTTGGAGATATTGTCGTTTATCGAGAATGGGGTGGTAAAGAATATAAAGAAAATGATGTCGAACTATTGCTTTTAAAATTCGACGACATCATGGCTACCATTAAATAAAGTCGCCCTGTCAAGGGAGATGGTCCGAAATTTCGGACCAGAGGGTTTAAAACAAATTAAAAATTAAAATAAACTTATGGCAAAACAACTAAAATTCGGGCAAGATGCTCGACAATCGATATTAAATGGTGTTAATACTTTAGCCGATGCTGTCATCACGACTCTTGGTCCTAAAGGCCGTAATGTCGCCATCGACAAAAAATGGGGCGGTCCAACCGTTCTCCACGATGGCGTTTCCGTTGCTAAAGAAATCGAACTTCAAGATCCCTACGAAAATATGGGTGCTCAATTAGTTAAAGAGGCCGCTTCAAAAACTAATGATGCTGCTGGTGATGGTACCACCACCGCCACCGTTTTGGCTCAAGCCATTGTCAACAAAGGCCTTCAAAATGTTGCTGCCGGTGCCAACCCTATGATAGTTCGTCGCGGTCTTGAAAAAGGTCTTAAAACAGTTATCGAAGAACTCGACAATATGAAAAAAGATATTAAATCAGATGACCAAGCTTCAATCGAACAGGTTGCTACCATCTCTGCTGGCGATAAAGAAATTGGTAAAAAAATTGCCGAATCTATGGTAAAAATAGGTAAAGATGGTTTAATCACTGCCGAAGAGGGTAAAGGTATGGCTCTAGAAACCAAAGAAACCTCCGGTATGGAATTTGATCAAGGCTTTTTATCTGCCTATTTTGCCACCAACACTGAAACCATGGAAGCCATCATAGAAAATCCTTACATTGTTTTAACTGATAAAAAAATCAGTTCTCTTCAAGAATTTTTACCTTTCTTGGAAAAATTAATTAAATTAACCAAAAATATTGTTATCATTGCTGATGATATTGATGGCGAAGCTCTAGCTGCCTTGGTTGTTAACAAAATGAGGGGGACTTTCAATATTTTAGCTGTTAAAGCTCCCGGTTTTGGCGACAGAAGAAAAGCCATGCTTGAAGATATTGCTGTTTTAACCGGTGGACAGGTAATTTCTGAAGATTTAGGAATTAAATTTGATACTTGTGAACCACAAGATTATTGTGGACATGCTGACTCAGTCACTGCCGACAAAGATAAAACCAGAATTATTGGCGGTTCCGGTTCCCCAGCCGATGTCAAGGCTCGTGTTTCTCAATTGCGTGCTCAGCTTTCTAAAACCGATTCTGATTATGATAAGGAAAAATTCCAAGAAAGAATTGCTAAATTAGTCGGTGGAGCCATTGTTCTTCAGGTTGGCGGCGCCACTGAAGTTGAAATGAAAGAAAGGTTGGAACGGGTTAAAGATGCTATTGAAGCCACCAAAGCTGCCGTTGAAGAGGGAATTCTTCCGGGCGGCGGAGTTGCTTTACTTAAAGCTTCTTTGAAACTTGACTCTATTAAAACCGATTCTGCCGAAGAACAGGTTGGAATTGATATTCTAAAATATGCTCTCGAGCAACCAGTTCGAAAATTAGCTCAAAATTCCGGTGAAGACGGTGGTTATATTTTTAATTTAATCAAAGATAAAGTTTCCAAAGATTCTAAATCCGATTATGGCTACAATGCCGCCACTGGTAAAATGGAATCTATGATAGACGCTGGTATCCTCGATCCAGCCAAAGTTACCAAATCAGCTTTAACTAATGCTGTTTCTGTCGGTCAGATGATTTTAACCACTGATGTTTTAATCACCGATGCTCCAGAAAAATCTTGCCACTGTGGTTCTTCCACTCCCGATATGTCCGGGATGGGAGGCATGGGCGGTATGATGTAAGCCGAAAGATAATCAACAAAAACCCTCCATTTTTGGAGGGTTTTTTGATAAAATAGGCTTACTCTAAACATGACGCGGTAGTCAAGCGGTTACCCCGCAGCGGCGGGGTGCAAAACTACAATTTAATTCCACCCAATATATAATTGTAATATGTATTACGTTTACATATTAAAAAGTTTAAAAGACGAAAATATTTATACTGGTTACAGTTCTGATTTAAAAAAACGTTTTAGTCAACATCGATCAGGTGAAGTAAAATCAACTAGAAACAGAAGACCACTAAAATTAATTTATTATGAAGCATATTTTGATAAAAAAGATGCTCAAATTAGGGAAAAATATCTAAAGTCTGGCGGAAAAGCCAAAATTAGTTTAAAATTGCAAATTAAGAATTCTTTAGAATTCTAATATGACGCGGTAGTCAAGCGGTTAGACAGCAGTCTGCAAAACTGCGTAGATGGGTTCGACTCCCATCCGCGTCTCAATAATAACAATCAGACAGCAGTCTGCAACCCCGCAGTGGCGGGGCAACTCCCATCCGCGTCTCAAAAATTTTTCTCTACAAATTCTCTTAATTTATCAATCGCCATTCGACGCATACTTAATTCATTCTTCTGTTCCATTGTCATTTCTGCAAAAGTTTTATCATATCCATCCGGTTGAAAAATATAATCCCAGCCCCAACCGATCTTTCCTCTTGGTGCCACAATTTTTCCTTTAACTTCAGCTTCAAAAAAACTAATTTTACCTTTTTCATCACAATATCCTATTGTTGTTTTTGCCTCAACTTTTTGATTTCCCATTTTTACAGCCATTTGATAAAGTCCTTCAACTCCTAATGATTTATCAAACCATTTAATAAATGGTCCCGGCAATCCATTCATCCCATCAATAACTAATGATTGATCTTCTACCATTAAAGGAATTCCTGGTTTTTGTTTAATTGCTTCTTTTAGTTTTGTTTCAATAATTTTTTTACTATCCATTTCTTGAATTTCATCCAAATCAATATCTATTCCTTCAATTTCCGACCATATCGACTGTGCTTCTCTTAATTTATCTTTATTTCCAGTTACAAAAAATATTTTCATCTTCAATTTTACCATCAATTCTTAACCAAAATCTATCCTATAATTTGACTTTTAGATAATTTTTTAGTACAATCCTACCACTTTTATTAACTAATCCAAAGCGGATTTTTTAATAAATTTGTTCCTTAAAATCAATAAAACTATTTTTATTTTTGCAGTACATTTTTCTAGATCAAACCCCTGGTCTGAAGAAATGTATTGCAAAAATAAATAAAAGAAAGGTGTAGATTATGGACCCAACCGAATTTTTTCTGTCGAAATTAATTGTAGTGGAGTTGACCAAGGCAGGCATTCAAAGCCTTGGCGTCCCATACGAAGCAGGTCAAAGAATTTTGTTTTGTGTAGAAACAAAACATCCTATCAAAGATGGATACAAATTAATCAGCATTGAAACAACAGGAAATTTTTCCTATCAGTTTCTCGACCTTTCCGTGGCACAAGAAACACCTCCAACAACTCTCTTTTATCCAAACGATGAAAAAGTTAGTTTTTGGGGCCTCCCTACAGAAAAAGAAATTTCCGATTTTCGGAATTTTCTGAAAGTCATTTCTGAAGAAACCCCGAGTTTTTCAAGGGAATTCGAAAGAATTCTTAGTCTTATTAAAAAAAAGAAAGGAGCCGCTGTACATGTTTAATGTCCGTGATTTTTTAGGTGACGGAGAACTGGGAAGTTTTGATGAAGACGAAAAAGTCGTCAAAACTCCGGATAAAACAGAAAAACCCCAGAAACCGAAAAAATAGTTCTATTGATTAAGCCGGCAGGCGTGTGCATTTTGCATCCTTGCCGGCTTTTTCTATATCTAATTAGTTTTTACATCCACCCCATAGCCCTAATTTATTTTCCTCTGCCATTTTTTGATCATTTTTAAATTCCATCTGAAATTTATAAGGGATCTTATAAGTGTATTCCTTTGCCACTCCCTCTTCTATTAATTTTTTATTTATCAAAGTTCCATCATCTAAATAAACATATCGTAACAATCGATCATATTTGTCTCTATCATTTTGACTTTCATCAGTCTCTAATTTTATTTCTTCATTTCCAATCAATTCTTTTATTTTTTCTCTCGCTTCATCAGAAAAACATTCATCTTTTTCTGGTGCATCAATTCCGATTAATCTTACACTTTCCTCTTTATCGTTTAATTTCACTAAGATCGTATCTCCATCAATTATTTTAATTAAATCAACTTTATCAATTTTACTAATGTTTTCAGTTGCTGCTTTATGTTTATCGATTACTAGTTTAAGTAGATAAATTACCAATCCTACTATCAATATTAAAAATAACAAACCACTAATTTTTTTTAAAAATTTCATCCTTAAGAAATTATATCTTTTTTAGGTTAAAATCAGCATATGTTAAATCTTTATTTGGCCAATCCTCATGGTTTTTGTTTTGGCATCAACCGGGCCATAGATTTAGCCAAAGACACCGCTGAAAAATATCAAAAAAATATTTATTTTTTAGGTGAACTTGTTCATAATCAACATGTAGTCGATTGGTTGGAATCTGAATTAAAAATCAAAACTGTTCAATCAATTAATGAAATACCCAATGGTTCGGTTGTTATTATTCGAGCTCATGGAGCCTCTCCGTCAGTTTTCAAAGAAGCTTTATCAAAAGATTTAATTGTAATCGATGCCAGTTGTCCCTTGGTTTTAAAATCTCATCACTCCGCCATTGACTTTATTAATCAAGGTAAAAAAATTATTTTTCTTTGCAACAAAATTGATCATGATGAAACAGTTGGCATTGTTGGTGAAAATCCTGATCTAATCACTCCTATTACACTAGAAAATGCCAAAAATTTTGAGTTGGAAAATCCCAAAAATACTGTTGTTATGACCCAAACCACTCTTTCAACTCTAGAAACTAAAGAAGTTCTTGATTATTTAAAAACTAAATACCCTGATCTAGAAATTTTGCCTCATATTTGTCAGGCCACCACTGATCGCCAAAACGCTGTCATTAATTTAGCCAAAAATTGCACCTTAATTATTATTGTTGGTTCTCCCACCAGCGCTAATTCCAACAGTCTTAAAAAAGTTGCCGAATCTAGTGGTGCCACCAGTTACATTATCGATAATGCCTCTGAAATCAATCCGCAATGGTTTCATGGTCATCAAGAAATTGGCATTAGCTCCGGCGCCAGCACACCAGAATCAATTTTAGAAGAAGTCATTAATGTTATTAAAAATTATGAATAAAAAATATAAATCAAAAGAAGTAAAAGTAGGTAATCTTATTCTTGGTGGTGATAATCCTGTCCGTGTTCAATCAATGTGTAACACTTCGACTAAAGATATTAATGCCACCGTCAAACAAATTTTAGAATTAGAAAAAGAAGGCTGCGAAATTATTCGTGTTGCCGTTCCCGACATGGAATCAGCCAAATCTATTGGCGCTATTAAAAAACAAATTCATATTCCGTTGGTTGCTGATATTCATTTTGATTATTTATTAGCTCTCGAATCAATTAAACAGGGGATTGATAAGGTTCGCATTAATCCGGGTAATATTGGGTCTAAAGATAAAGTTCAAGCTGTTGTCAAAGCTTGTCAGGAAAAAAATGTTCCAATTCGAATTGGTGTCAACGTTGGTTCTATTGAAAAAGAATTGCTAAAAAAATATGGTCCCACCCCTAAAGCTGCCGTTGAATCTTGTCTTAAACACGTTCGTATTTTAGAAAAATTAAATTTTTATGACACCTTACTTTCCATCAAATTTAATGATGTTCCTCAAATGATTGCCGGTTATCGTCTTTTAGCCAGTAAAGTTGATTACCCGCTTCATCTTGGCGTTACTCATGCTGGCACTGCTTTTATGGGTACTGTTCGAAATTCCATTGGCATCGGCACTCTTTTGCAAGAGGGTATTGGTGCCACTCTTCGGGTTTCTTTAACTGCTCCGGTCAGTGAAGAAGTTAAGGTAGGTTGGGCCATTTTACGTAGTTTAGATTTAAGACGCCGTGGTCCGGAATTAATTTCCTGTCCCACTTGTGGTCGGACTGAAATAGATCTCTGTTCCTTAGCCAACAAAGTTGAAGAAGCGATAAAAAATATCGAAAATCCCATTAAGGTTGCCGTTATGGGTTGTGTAGTTAACGGTCCCGGTGAAGCTAAAGAGGCCGACATTGGTGTTGCCGGTGGTAAAAATTGTGGTGCTATTTTTGTTAAAGGCCAAGTCATCAAGACCGTCCCTGAAGATCAAATTTTATCCAGTCTTTTGGAAGAGATTAAAAAAATCTCTTAATCACCCATCACTTGAACAATAACTTTTCGTGGTCGGCAACAATCTAATTCAATTGCAAAAATTTTTTGCCACATCCCCAACATCATTTTCCCGTCGATAATCGGAATTGTTTCTGAATTTCTCATTAACAGGTGAGTGCAATGAGAATGTCCGTTCAAGCAATCTGATGCCGCCGATTGACACACTAAATTTTCGGTTCTTATGGTCAAATCATTATGACAATAATAATCATCTTTTGGAACAATTTTATTTAAAACCCTTCTAAAATCTTTTACTATTCCTTTTTCTTTTTCATTAACACAAATCGCTAATGTAGTATGAGTAGAGTAAATCAATACTTGTCCGTTTTTTATCTTGTTTTTTTTAACAAAATTTTCCACTTTATCAGTTAAATCCACAAACTCCATACCATCCTTGGTGGTAAATTCAATTGTTGTATTTTTGATCATAGCAATTTAGTCGGAACTTTTTTTCAAATCATTTGTTTCTTATCACTTTCAAAATCCAATATCCAAAGTAACCCAACATCAAAATTTCAATCACTCCAGCTATCAAAAAAAATATTCCAACACCATTCATAATTGTCCCAAATCGGTAATAATCCCAAACCACCCTTGCCACTGAATAAACCAACATTGGCGATAAAATAACCATTGCCACTAAAAATATTTGTGATTTATCTTTATCTTTTATAAGCAACATTTTCAATGTCAAAAATGGTTGTTCCACGGCATGGTATAAATTACATAACAATTTCCAGATCTGTCTAACACTTATTAAAAAAGTCAGTTTTATTATTTTTTTAATTCTTTTTTTGATCATAAACCCACGCTTCTCTAAATTTTTTCTTCGCCCTAATTAATTTTGACTCAACCGCCTTAACCGTTAACCTTAAATTTTTAGCAATTTCATTTATTTTCATCCCCTCTATATATTTAAGTCGTAATATGTCTTTATATCCTTTGCCTAATTCCATCATTGTTTTCTTTATTTCTTCTTTTAATTCATTTTTTAACACGTCTCTTTCCGGCGTTAAAGCCTTATCGGCAATTTCTTCAAATTCATCCGATATTGAAAACAATATTGTTTTCAATTTTTTCTTTCGGTAATAATCAATTATTTTATGTTTAGCAATACTACAGACCCAGCTAAATTCACTACATTTGCTATTAAAATTTTCTCGACACGTTATCGCTGCCATCATCGTATCATTAGTCAATTCATCCACTACTCCTTCATCATCAATTTTTCGGCTAACAAATTTCCTCACTCCTAAATAATATTTTTTATAAAAATCTTCCATCGTTCCCAATTATACCGCACTGCCACAAATTGTATCTACGTTTCTGATTTTTTTTAAAGTAAAATCTTTCTGTGAGCAAATTGTTTAAAAACCGGATGTTCAGGGTCTTCATAAGCATTTGTAGTCCAAGATAAACCTTCAAACCCATTATTTATTCTTTTTCCATCTATATATTCAATCATTTTTTTACGCGATATCCTAACTCCACAACTTCCTTCAAGAGTCGCCACCGCAACATTCACTTTCTCCAGTGCTTCCCTTATCTCATCCTCTGGTAAAGAAGGAATTTCCGCTTCATCAAGCTCTGTAAGAAACCCACTAAGTGTTATTTTTTCTCTCTCAAGAGGTTTTAGTTTTTCGCCACTTTCAGAAACACCTTCCATGCCTTAATTATAAGACCATTATAAAAATAAAACCCTATTTTAATATACATTTGAACAATCTTTTCTATGCTCTATACTTAATTAATGCTCCCGTTTATAAAAACCCATCCACTTCAAGAAACCAGTCGGAACTTCCGTCATGATTTATTGGATATGGTATATAAAAATGGCGGACACATCGGCGGTTCTCTTTCTTCTATTGACTTAATTACTTCGGTTTATTTTGGTAAGATTTTTAATCTTAAAAAAGATAAATTTATTTTATCCGCCGGCCATTTAGCTCCTGCTCTTTATGTTGTTTTAGCCAACGCTGGTTATTTTGATAAAAAACTGCTCGACACTTATTCCAATTTCAATTCCCCACTTCAAGGTCACGTTTCTACCGAAGTTTCTGGAGTAAATTATTCTTCTGGAGCTCTGGGCCAGGGACTTTCTTTTGCTTGCGGTCTTGCTCTTGGCAACCCTAAAGATAAAATTATCTGTTTAACTTCAGATGGCGAACACCAGGAAGGTCAAATTTGGGAATCGCTTCTTTTTGCCAAAAAATATAATTTAAAAAATTTAATAAACATTATTGATTACAACCAATTTCAAATCGACGGCCCGGTTGAAAAAATCATGCCCCTGGATGACCTTGCCGGAAAATATATTAAATTTGGTTGGACTGTAACTTC
>CAYSME010000002.1:14235-40609 GCA_964432085.1 uncultured Gammaproteobacteria bacterium
ATGGTCATAATTTTTTTCAAATAATTAATGCCTTAAAAGAGGCTAAAAAATCAACTTATCCAAATTGTATTATTGCCAAAACAACCCTTGGTAAGGGTATTTCCTTTATGGAAAATAATTTTAAATATCACGACATTAAAAATCTTTCCGATCATCTTTATAATTTAGCCAAATCCGAATTATGACCAATTCTATTCGTCAAGCCTTTGGTGAAACACTAACCAAACTCGCTAAAAATAATAAAAATATTTATGTTGTTAGTATGGATTTAAAATCATCGCTTTTTTTAGATGATTTTGCCAAAAAATTTCCTCGTCGTTTTATTGAATGTGGAGTTGCCGAAACCAACGCTGCCGGAATTGCTGCCGGTTTGGCCAAAACTGGGAAAACTGTTTTTTTAACCTCATTTTCTTGTTTTTCTCCCGCCATTAATTGGAACACCATTAAACAATCAATTTGTTATAACCATGCCAATGTCAAAATTATTGGTTCTCACTCCGGTCTTCTCAGTGGCGATCTTGGTGCCACTCATCAAATGCTCGAAGATTTAGCTCTGATGCGTTCTCTTCCCAATATGGAAGTTTTTGCACCCCTTGATGCTCTTGAAACTACCAAAATTATTAAAGCCGTAACTTTTAGTAAAAAACCTAGTTACATTCGTCTGGTTCGTCCTGCCACTACTAATCTTTTTGACTCTAAGTTTAATTTCACTATTGGTAAATCTCATATTTTACAACCCGGAAAACATATTACTATTATTGGTCACGGTCCAATTTTAGAAGAAGCTTTTCAGGTCCAAGCCAAGCTTAATGTAGGGGCGTGGCGTGACACGCCCGTTCTTAAATCAAATCATGATGCGCCCTTCCTAAAAAACATATCTTTAGAAATCATTAACTGTTCTTCAATTAAACCTCTCGACATTACCACTATTTTAAAAAGTGTTAAAAAAACTGGTCGATTAATTTGTCTTGAAGATCATCAAAAAAATGGGGGACTAGGAGAGGCAGTTTCTTCCCTAATTTTAGAAAATAATCTTTCTTGTAAATTTATTCACTTGGCTGTTGACAATAGTTTTGGTCGTTCAGCTAAAACTGGTGCCGAGTTGTACAATTATTATGGCATCGGTATCAATAATTTACTTTCCGCCGTCAAAAAAATATTATTAAAATGAAAACATTACGACAATTATTAACCGAATATCGCGCCACTGGTAAGGCCATTCCTGCTTTTAATATCGACACTTTTGAAATTTATCAGGCAGTTGAAGAATCAGTTAAAGAAACCGGACTCCCTTGCATTGTTCAATTATCGGAAGGTGAAGATAAATTTATCCATGCCGAACGTCTTTTTGTTTTAGTTAAAAAAGCCCAAGCAGAAAAATTGCCAATTTATTTAAACATGGATCATGCCACTGATATTGTCCGGTTAGAAAAATTAATCAGTCTTGGTTTTGATATGGTTCATTTTGATGGTTCCAAAACTGATTATTCAATTAATTTAGAAACGGCTCAAAAATTTATCCATACTATTAAAAATCACTATCCGCATGTTCTTTTTGAAGTCGAATTTAATCACATCAATTTAGTTGATACTCAAGTTTCTCCAAAAAGTTTTACCGATCCCTCTCAAGCCTACGAGTTTATGTCCAAAACTAATGCTGATCTATTGGCTGTTTCAGTCGGTAATCTTCATGGTATCAGTTTAAAATTACCCGAAACCATAGACCTAAATTTACTTTCGAAAATCAGAAATAAAATTCCTGAAGACCGTTTTATTACTCTTCATGGTGGTTCTGGTATTAGTCCTGATCAGATCATTCAAGCCATTCAACTTGGTGTCGTCAAAATTAATATTAACACTGAATTAAGAATCAATTTTAATCAATCAGTTGCCAAAATTTATTCCGAAAAAGTTAGTCAAAAAATTTACGAAAATTTCTCTCCCGTTATTGATGAATTAAAAAATATTATTAAAGCCAAACTATTACTTTTTTCTACCTCTAAATATGATTGATGTAATTTCTATTGGTGGTGCCACTATTGATATCTTCGTTAAATCAAAACAATTTATTATCGATAATAATTTATTATCTTTAAAATATTCTTCGAAAAACGAAATCAGTCAAAGTCTAATTTGTAGCGGTGGCGGCGCCACTAATTCTGCTGTGTCCTTTAGTCGTCTTGGTTTAAAATCTGCTTGTCTTTCTCTTATTGCCGATGATTATTTAAGTAATTACATCATTGATGATTTAAAAAAAGAGTCTGTCAATACTAAATTTTTGTTTAAAAATAAAAATGACACTACTGATTATTCTATTATTTTGGTTGCTCCAGATGGCAGTCGCTCTATTCTTACCAACAGGGGAGAAACTCGCCTTGAAGAAAAAAATATTAACTGGGATAAAATTCCTAAAACTAAATGGTTTTATATCACTTCACTTGAAGGTAACCTTGATCTCTTAGAGGAATTAATTGGTTTTGCTAAAGAAAATAAAATTAAAGTCTCTCTAAATCCAGGCAACCGTGAATTAGCCCAACGCAGAAAACTTTTGCCGTTATTAAAACTAGTCGATTTTTTATTATTAAATAAAACTGAGTCCGAAACCTTAGTTGATCTTGATATTAATAATAAAAACTTTTGGGATAAATTAATTTCCCTGTCTCCGCCTATTGTTGCTGTCACTAATGGTCGCGATGGCGCTTACGTTTTTGCTGATGGTAAGCATTATTATTCGCCAATTATCAATGTTAAGCCAATTGATGAAACCGGTGCCGGTGATGCCTTTGGTTCCACCTTTATTGCCGCCACCATCTATGGTAAATCACCTCAAGATGCTCTTTTCTGGGCCATCAAAAATTCTGCTTCGGTTGTTTCCACTCTCGGCGCCAAAAACTCCCTCCTCACTCTAAAACAAATTAAGAAATAAAATAAAATATCCTATGCTTCCTAAAGAAGAAAAAATCAAAAAAACTTCGGATGAAAAACAACCCGGTCTTTTTGATAAAGAAGATGAAAGAAAACGTCTTGCCAAAAAAAGAAGATTTGTTTATATTGCCATGATTTTAACCGTTGGTCTTAGCTTATTATTTTGGGTTTACCGTTCAGTTAAAAATTTCAATTTTTCTTTTAAGTTACCAAAACTAAATTTTACCGTTAAAAACATTTCTAGTCTTAATTTACCAAAAGATAACTCTACATGGTCAATTTTTTTAAAAAAAATTGGTTCTGATTCAGTTGTTTATCAAAAAAACCAAGATATTATTTTTAGCGTTCAAGAACTAGATTCCTTTTTAATCAAACTTGATCAAACCGGTTATACCACCCCCAGTATCTACACATCAACTCTTCCTGAAGGTCTTAAGATAAAAGAAATTACAGAGGAAACCGATTCTGTTTTTTCTTATTTTTCCAAAATCATTACTCCTGACCAAGAGTTGCTTTTAATTATCACGATTACTGATTCTCCAGATTTAACTCAAGCCAAAAATTTAATTCCCGATTTAATTAGTCAGCTTTATTGGTATTCTCTTCAAAAATAAGTTCTATTGTCGTTTATTATTTAATTTTTTATCAAAACTGAAAATTTCCAATCCTTCATATTTTTCCAAAGCCAATAGATAACTGTCAACAAAATGTTGTCCTTTTTCGTACCAATTCCACAAACCTAATAATGCTTTTTCATGTTCTAAATTCAACCATGGCTGTACTAAAATTAATTGAAGTCCTTTTGATATTTCAATTAATGACTTATGATAAAAATTTTGCAATACATAGGTTGTTTCTGCCACCACTATAGGTAATAATATTAATTCAATTTCACCTTTTTCAGCCTTAATAAACAGTTTTTCTACTTCATTTGCTTGCGATTCAACATCATTAACTAAATATCTAACGATTATATTAGTGTCGATAATTATTTTTTTCATATTTTTCGAGACCATTTTTTTTCAAATTCTCCCTTAGCTTCAAATAATTGCTTATCAGTCAACTTAATGTCAGATTTTAACATACCCTTTAATGCTCTAAAATCTGTAACTGGTTTAATTCTTAATTCTTCTCCAATTAAAGTTACCATTAATTTTTTCGGTTTAACTTTACCCCAAACACGGGACATATTTACTGGAATACTAATTTGATTTTGACTGGTTAAACTTACTATTTGTTGTGTCATATAATTACTTTATAACTTATACATTACTTTGTCAAGTATCCATTACTTCTCTTCAAAAATAATTTTGTCATCCGGCAAAGAAATTATCGTTTCGGTCCATTGTTCATCAATTTTGTTTTCTAAAATTTTTGTCATAATTTTATTCCAAATTGGTGTTGCTCCGCTTATTCCCGATGCCACCCAACTCATTGGAGTTGCATCATTATTTCCCACCCAAGCGGCCACCAAATAAGTTGGTGTCCAGCCAATACACCAATTATCTTTTAAATTATTTGTTGTCCCAGTTTTGACCGCCACCGTTTTACCATTAATTTTTAATTTTGAATTTGTTCCAAAAATTGGCGCTCTAGCTAAATCATCACTTAAAATACTATTAATCGTTAATGCTAAGTTTGGATCTATAATTTGTTCCAATTCTTTTTCCTTTGTATAAATATTTTCACCTAAATAATTATCAATTTTATAAATCGGATTAATTTCTATTTTTTCTCCCAAATTAGCAAAAACCGAATATGCTTGAGCCAATTCTGTCATTTTTACTTCACCGCTTCCCAAAGCCAACGATAACCCATATCGGCTTCTATCAGACCATGTATTTATTCCCATTTTTTCAGCCAAATCAATCATATTATTAACCCCATTTTCTGCCAATAATTTTACAGAAGGCACATTTAACGATGACGCCAATGCTGTTCTTAGTGTTACCTTTCCTAAATATTTTCCGGTATAATTTTTTGGAGTATAAGCTTTCTGTCCTGGAATGTAATAACTCACTGGGCTATCATCGATATAATCATCTGGATTTTTTCCTTTTTCAAACGCTAACAAATAATTAATTGGTTTAATTGACGATCCTGGCTGTCTTAATGCTGTTGTTACATTCACATTACCATCAACATCGGTTGCGTTATAATCTTTCGATCCTACCATTGCCAAAATATCTCCATTTTTAACTTCTACCACCAATGCTGCTCCGTTTGATATTTTTAAATTTTTCACTTTATTTACTTCATCTTTAACAATCTTTTCTGCTTCTTTTTGAACACTCAAGTCCAAACTGGTGTAGATATTTAATCCCAATCTTTCAAAATTTACATAACCATATTTTTCTTCTAATAAATTCCTGATATAAAACACAAAATGGGGTGCTTCTATTTTTTGTTTTCTTTTTTTAAAAATTAATTTTTCTTCTAAAATTTTATTTCCTTCATCATCAGAAATATATTTTGCTGATACCATTTCTTCCACCACTCTCTTTTGTCTAGCAATTCCCAAGCTTGGATTACTAGAAAAAGGGGAGTAAGAACTTGGAGCAGCCGGCAGTCCCGCCAAAAAAGTCATTTCTCCAACATTCAAATCCCAGACATTTTTACCAAAATATTTCCAAGCAGCTTCTTGAATTCCATAAGCTTCGCCACCATAAGGAACTTGGTTACAATACCTTTCCAATATTTCATTCTTAGTTAGTTTTTTTTCAATTCTTATCGTTAAAATTGCTTCAATAATTTTTCGCTTGAATGTCTTTTCATTGGTTAAAAATACATTTTTTACCAACTGTTGGGTAATAGTTGAACCTCCTCTAAGTTTTTTATCATTTGATTTCTTAAAATTATAGATTATTGCTTGAAGTACTCCTCTTATTGATAAACCACCATGTTTATAAAATTCTTTATCTTCAATTGCCAAAGTTGCCTCTATCAATTTTTTAGGAATTTTGTCTAACCCTACCCAAGTTCTATTTTCTTCCTCATAAAAACTATAAAGCAGATTTCCGTTTCGATCAAAAATTTTGGTTGATAATTTAGGAGGATTATAAATTAAATTTATATCCGGTATTTCTTTGTTAAAAAATTGATATCCCGAATAAATCAATATTATTAAACCGGTTATTATTAAAAAAAAATTTATTCTCTTTAAAATCCAAATAAATGGCCTTCCAATTCCTATCAAAATTTTTATTATTTTTTCCAACAAAATCATTTATTTAACAAATGCAGATGCAGTGCTGTTAGCCGCATCTCCCACTAGTGGACAATCCAAACAAACTTTTACTCCACTAATGTCAGTTACCACTGTATGGTCTTGCCATTCTGCATTCGGCGCTTCTTCATTATCAACCACAATTCTGCCAGTATCTTTATTTATTAAAACATTCATTCTTAAATTTATAGCCACCGGTAAAAATTGATTATTAAAATATTCATAGTGAGATTCACAACCGCTTTCCGGGACAGCTCCGCCAGTCAAATTACAGACATTCATTCCAATAATATTAGTTGGCATTACTGGTTTTTTTACAGTTTTATCTTTCAATAAATATGTCATGATTTTATTCCAAATCGGTGCCGCTCCACTCGTTCCTGAAACAACTCCACTCATTTTTGAATTATTATTATTTCCCACCCAAGTCCCCACCACATAATCGCTTGTATAACCATAAGTCCAATTATCTCTTAAATCATTCGTTGTTCCTGTTTTTACTGCCACTTCAGGGTGCCCTTTAATATTCAAAAGTGATCCGGCCCCAAACACCATGCTTCTAGCTCCATCATCAGATAAGATATTTTGAATAATATATGACGTTTCTCTTGAAAGAACTCTTTCTCCGATAGTCTGACTAAATTCTTCTAGAGTTTTTCCGTTTTTATCTTGTACTTTTAAAATATGTGTTAAATCTTGTTTTATCCCCATATTAGCTAAAACTCCATAAGCTGTCGACATATCAGTCATATAAACTTCACCTCCTCCCAAAGTTAAAGATAAACCATAATTAGCTGGATCAGTAAAAGTACTTATTCCCATTGCTGATGCCGAAGCAATAAAAGTCTCTATTCCATTTAATTTTAAAACCTTTACCGCTCCAATATTTAAAGAATTAGCCAATGAATTTCTTATTGTTTGTAATCCATGATAAGCACCGCCATAATTTGTAGGGCAATACGCTTTTTGGTTTATCTGTTCAAAACAAGTTGGGTTATCATCCACAATTGAAGCCGCTGTTATTTTTCCTAATTCCAATCCCACGGCATAATTTAATGGTTTTATTGATGATCCTGGTTGTCTTAATGCTGTCACCACGTTATATTTTCCATCAATATCATTTGAAAAATAATCAATTGATCCCACCATTGCTAAAATTTGTCCGGTTCCCGGTTCAGTCACTAATGCCGCTCCATTAGTTACATTTGATTTTTTTAATTTTGCCACTTCAGAAGCAACAATTATTTCTGTCATATTTTGCATATCTAAATCAAGAGTTGTTGTTACTTTTAAACCACCCTCAGTTAATTTTTGCAATCCATATTCTTCTGCCAATCTCTCCTTAACATAAAACACAAAATGCGGCGCTAAAATTCCGTTTTTATCAATGTAATAATTTAGAGTTTCTGCTTTAGCCTTGTTCATTTCTTCCTCAGTTATATATCCCACTTCTTTCATTCTAGTCAACACTAGTTCTTGTCTGGCTTTGGCCGTTTCAGGATGACTAAACGGATTATACTTTGTTGGAGAAGCTGGCAATCCGGCAATCAACGCTGCTTGCGCTAAATCCAAATCACTCACATCTTTGTTAAAAAATTCTCTAGCCGCCGATTGGGCTCCCCAAATTGTTCCACCATATGGAGTTTGGTTAAAATACATTTCCAAAATTTGGTCTTTACTATAAAGTATCTCTGTAGCCACGGTTAAAATTGCTTCTTTAATCTTTCTGGAAATTGTTCTTTCCTGTGTTAATAATGCATTTTTCACCAATTGTTGGGTGATTGTTGACCCACCTTGTAATCTTTTTTCAATTACAGTTCTGTAAAGACCTCGTAAAATTCCTCTAAAATCAAAACCGCCATGTTTATAAAAATTAACATCTTCAATTGCCAAAGTGGCTTTTTTTAAATTGTCAGATATTTTATCTAAACTAACCACTGTTCTTTTTTTATCAGAATAAATTTCAAACAACAATCTCCCTTTTCTGTCTAATATTTGTGATGATTGTGAATATTCAGTACTGCTTAATTTAGCCGGATTAGGTATCTCTTTAATGATGTAAATTACAGACAAAACTACTATTACTAATATTAAAAGTATCCACCATTTCATCTTTCTCATTTTCTTAGTTCTCTTTACAGCTTTCTTTATTTTTTTGATTCCAGATTTCAAGTTCATTTATAATTTTATTTATTTCTTCATTTTTATAACTGAATGATTTTACTATATCCTCATAAGCTAAACCAGCTTGATCAATTTGCCAATCAATTCTAAAAAAATCCGGATCTCTTTTATTTTCCTTCCAAAGACTCTCTTTAGCTCTCATTAAATTATAAATCGAATTATCTAATATTTTTAATACTAAATCATCTTTTTTTTGATTTTTAATTAATTCAGTTGTTTCAAACATTCTTTTATCAGCCATTAATAGATAAATCTCAGCCTTTTGTTTTGGTGTTCGACTTAACAAAATCCATAACCCGTCTCTAAATTTTTTTATCCCATATCTCCAATCATTTGGTCTAACATTACTTTCCGGAACTTTATAAATCTTTTTAATTTTTTCTCCATTCCCAATTTCTTTTATATATTCAATTGGAACATTTCTTAAATTATTATCTCTAATATCATTTTTTAATCTTTCCAGTCCCGCGGCTACCAAAGACCAAAACAAAATCAAAAGACCCATCAGTAATAAAAAAAAGCGGAAAAACCATTTCCAATTCATCTATCCATTCTATCATTTAATGATGGAAAAAAGCTTCATGCAATCCTACTTTTTCATTTTTTATTCTCCTTTTCATATACCAAAATTGCGGCCAAAACACCAAATAATTAATCATTTTATCTAATTTGTTTTCTTTTTTATTTTCATTGAAAATTGGTTTTTGAAAATTGAAAATTTTACTTTCATACGGTGTTGCCACCCATTTTTTAGCCCAATCATTTGCCAAAATAAATCTTTCGTAAGTTTTGTTTCTATTAATTAATGGTTTAACTAAAATTAAATCAACCGCATTTCTTAAAGTTTGCTTTTCATATTTCATTCTTAACGACTTTTCGTCTAACCACAAATTAAAACAAAAATCATCTCTTTTCTCTTTTTTACCAAACCTCCGATGGGGGATTTTATTAAAAGTAATAAATAATCTTAATTTTAGTCTTGTAATCCACAACTTATTTATTTTGGTAATAATAATCAGATCAATATCATCATTTTTTTTTGGATATTCCGCTGCCACCGATCCTGTTATCCCTAAAAATAAAATATTTTTAAAATGTTTTTTTATTTTCTTTGCCAATTCCTTCGCCTTATCTATTTTTTCTTTTGCAAAAGTCTCCCTTTTGTCAAAGGGAGATGTCCGAAGGACAGAGGGATTTAAAACATTAAATATTTTTTCTCTTATATAAACTTTATCTCCAATCAATCTTTCATATAATTGATCCCCAGTTAATTTTCCCCCATATTTCTGACTATATTTAATTGTTCTTTTAATTGACTGAAAAACACTCATTTACCTATTTTATCTTAAATAACTTTCAACTCTTGATATAATCAAACCATCAAACAATTAAATAAAAACACTAAAATTTATCGTCTCTGGGAAATGATTCCGGGTTTTATTGCCTGGTTTGCTATTCTTTTTCCAATCTGGGGCGCTTTTGTTATCCCAAAAGTTGTGGCTTTTTTTGTCATTGCCTTCTTAGTATATTGGTTTTATAAATCATTCAAATCGGCCACCCTTGCTATTATTGGTTACTTTAAAATTCAGAAAGCCCAATCTACTAACTGGCAGGATAAGTTTCAATCAGATTTCAAAGCCGATTGGCTAATAAGAAATGATATTCATCATGTTGTCATTATTTCTTCTTATAAAGAACCCAACGAAGTCATTGAAATGGCCATTGGCAGTTTAGCGGCCCAAACTAATATCAATTTAAAGAATATTCACGTTATCTTAGGGCAAGAAGAACGAGCCGGTCGAGAAAATAACCAGCAAACCATCAAATATTTTTCTCAAAAATATAAAGGTATTTTTGGTGATTTAATTTTTACCGAACATCCAGCTAACCTTCCTGGTGAAGTTGCCGGCAAACATACCAATGAACGTTGGGCTGCTAAATATTTTAAAAAAGAATATTTAGACAAAAAAAATTCAAAATTAAAAATCGAAAATTGCACTCTAACATCTTGTGATGTTGACACTATCTTTAATCCGCAATATTTTTCTGCTTTAACTTACTATTTTGCCTCAAATCCAAATCGTTATTATCGATTTTGGCAGTCGCCAATTTTTTGGAATCACAATATTAATGATGTTCCAGCCTTAATTAGAATTACTGGAACTATGGGGAATATAAACACAATAGCCGACATTCAGGAACCAAGCGGTTTATTTTTTAATTACTCCTGTTATTCTTCTTCCTATAAATTAATTGATTCAGCCGATTATTGGGATATTGATATGATCCCTGAAGATTGGCACATTTTCTTAGAAACTTTTTTCGTTAGTGGTGGTAAAACTGCCGTTAATCCGATTTTTTTACCCACAGTCGTTGATGCTCCCGATGGCAAGAACGCTATTTCTGCCCTAAAAAATCGTTACACTCAATGTATTCGTCATGCTTGGGGGGCCACCGATATTCCTTATGCCATTGAACAAGCCAGAATTCATAAAGAAATTCCTTTTTTAACCAGAGCGCTTCGAATTTTTAAATTAATTGAAACTCATTTTATTTGGTCCAGTAATTGGTTCATCCTAACATTAGGCACTTCTTTACCAGTAATCCTTAATCCTAAATTCTTTCAAACCACCATTGGTTTTAATTTATCCCGTATTTCCAGCACTATTTTAACTATCTGTCTTATCCCTATGTTGGTTATTATTGTTCTCGATTGGAAACTTCGTCCATCTCATCAAAAAAAAGGTCTTTGGAATAAAGTTAAAAATATTATCCAATGGCCTCTCATGCCGGTTGCCACTTTGGTCATGTCCGTTTTACCTGGGCTTCAGTCTCATACTAATCTTATGTTAGGTAAAAAACTTGAATACAAAACCACCAGCAAAAGACCTACAAAATAAGGTATTATTTACATATAAATGTATAAATTTTTAAATAAATATAAATATTTAATAATCTTAGCTGTATTTTTTTTAATTTTAAGAACACCTTCTCTTTTTGAGCCATACTGGTACGGAGATGAAGGTATTTATTTAGTTTTAGGTCAAGCCATTAGAAAAGGAATTACTCTCTATAGTCATATCCACGACAATAAACCACCGACACTTTATTACTTGGCCGCCTTTTCTCAAACTGTTTTTGGATTTAGATTGCTTCTCTCATTAGTCATGATTCCAACCATTTATGCCTTTAATCGTCTTAGTCATTTTTTTCTTTCTCCAAAAGCCACTAAATTTGCCACCGTTCTTTTTTTAATTTCAACATCTATTCCCTTATTCGAGGGTAATATTGCCAACGCTGAAGTTTTTATGCTTCTACTCACCATATTAGGTGTTTATCTGATTTATAAAAATTACTCTTCCAAAAGTTTATCCATTAAAACATTAATAACATCAGGAATTCTTTTAGGTTATGCCTTTACCATTAAAATTCCAGTTGCCATTGAATTCGTTTTTCTCTGTCTATGGATTTTTATCGATGATTTAAATTCATTTAAAAAAGTTTTTTTCAAAATTAAAAATATTTTTATTTTTGGTTTGTCTTTTTTACTGCCTATCATCATTTGGACTATTTATTTTTATTTCAAAGGAGCCATTAAACCTTTTTTAGTCGCCAGTCTTTTTCAAAATTTTGGTTACCTTTCTTCGTGGTCTACTGGTTCCCACACTTCCTCCGTTGCTAGTGGTGGTGTCACCAGCAGATTTTTAATTCTATTAATTGCCTGGATAATTATCTTTTTTATTAAAAATAAAAAAATAATTTCTAAAAAATTCTCCTTTTTATTATTTTGGTTTTCTGCCACCATTTTTGGGTCGCTTTTATCCGGCAGGCCTTATCCTCATTATCTAATTCAGGTTTTACCGCCTCTAATTTTAATTTTTGTTGAAATTTTCAATTTTAAAGATAAAAAAAATCAAATATTATCTTTATTTTCCGTTTTCTTTTTTTCCTTCATCCTTTTTAAATTCCAATTTTATTTTTATCCAATTTTTAAATATTATTCTAACTTTTATTCTTACGTTTTAAAACAAAAATCTACTGTTGATTATCGAAATTATTTTGGTTCTCAGGTTAATGATATTTATAAAATTTCCGATTTTATTAAAACCAATACAAATTCTACAGATAAAATTTTTGTCTGGGGCGATCAGCCCTACATTTATGCTTTATCAAATCGATTACCATCGTCAAAATATACCGTTGCCTATCATATTGTTGATTTTGATGGCTACAATTCCACCATGGCCGAAATTAAAGCTTATTTGCCTAAATTTATAGTCTATTATCCAATGTCCGGTAGAGATTTTAATAGTCTCGACAGTTTCATTAGAAATTATTATTTTCCAATTAATGTCTTTGGCGACGCTACTATTTTTAAATTAAGATAACTATGTCATTTTTTCAATCGCTTTTTTCTCAAATTTCCATTCTTGGTACTTTTTGGCAAGAAAAAATTAATAGCCATTTTTTAAGATGGAATTTAATATTAATCGTTTTTCAAATAGTTATTCTGTTCCTTAAATTCAACAGTTTACCTCAGCAAATTCCATTATATTATTCTCTCCCTTGGGGAGAAGGGCAGTTGGCTTCTACTGCTTCTCTTTTTTTATTACCCACTTTTTCTATTATTATTCTTCTTTTAAATAACCTCATAGCCACTTTATTTTCTAAAATTATTCCCTTGTTTTCCCGTCTTTTAGTTATCTTTTCCTTATTCTTTTCTCTTCTTGCCAGCATTTCTCTTACTAGAATCATTTTTCTAATTTCTTAATATGCCTATTTCTTTTTTATTAGCTATTATAATTTCTGCCGGAATTTCTTTTTTCTTTACCCCTTTTGTCAGAAATTTTTTTATCAAAAAAAAATGGATTGAAGATCCTAAAGAAAAACAAAAAAAAACCGGCAACGCCACCGCTGTTTCTACTGTTCCTCGAGGTGGGGGACTTCCTATTTTTATCGCCGTTTTTATAACTTCAATTATTTTTCTTCCCTTAGATAAACATTTAATTGGAATTCTTTTGGCTAGTTTGGTTACTTTGGTGGTTGGGTTGTTTGATGATGTTAAAGACGTTAATCCTAAAATAAGGCTAATTTTTAATATAATCGTTGCTCTGGTTATTGTTGCTTCCGGTATTGGTATCGCCTTTATTTCTAATCCAATTACCGGCAATGTTATTGATCTCTCTTTTTTAAGATTTAATTTTAATTTTTTCGGCAGCCATAGTATTTGGATTATTTCTGATATTTTAGCCTTGATTTGGATTGTTTGGTGTATGAACATTGTTGGTTGGGCTACTGGTGTCGATGGTCAACTTCCTGGTTTTGTTTCTATTTCTGCTTTTTTTATCGGAATTTTAGCTCTTCGTTATTCTACGGATATTGCTCAATGGCCAGTTATAATTCTGGCTGGTGCTGTTTGTGGATCTTATTTAGGATTTTTACCTTTTAATTTTTTCCCTCAATCAATCATGCCGGGCTATAGTGGTAAAAGTTTAGCTGGTCTTCTTTTGGCTATTCTTGCCATTCTTTCTGGCGCCAAATTAGCTACTCTAATTTTTCTTCTTTTCATTCCTATGGTTGATGCTTTATATACCATCATTAGAAGAATCATGACTCATCGTCCTATTTATTTAGGTGATGGTCAACATTTTCATCACCAACTCCTAAGAATCGGCTGGTCGCGCCGGGCCATTGCTATTTTTTATTGGCTAATTAGCCTAATTTTAGGGATTACTTCTCTATTTCTAAACAGCCAACAAAAACTTTATTTTTTCTTAGCTGGCTCTTTTTTACTCTTCGGTGTCTTTTTTATTTTTTCTCGGCATAAGTAGCTGAAATCCAACCACTTTTACTACTTCCTAAATCAATCTTATACCAATCACTTGCTTCCTCTAATAAATCATAAATCTCTCCTGGTTTAACTTTAGTTATTTCCTTACTTGAACTAGAATTAGAATCTCTAACCTTTAACCATCCGGTTTCTGTCTCTTTAATTATCACTTTTTCATTTTTATCCACACTTAAATCACTAGTTGTTTCTGGTGTTTCCATTATTTGGTCAATTTCAATTTTTTCTTGACTTAGTTGCGCATTAACCACTAATTGATATCCAATAATTGCTTTCATAAACACATTTACTTCCTTATACCCTGGAAAAACTGCAGTCAATTGTCTATCACCCGCATTTATGCTGTTTACTTTGATTGGTGAAGATCCTTTAATTTCTCCATCAATTTTTATAGTTGCCTTGTCTGGTGTGGTGTTAACCAAAAGAGATGCCTTTTTATCTCCGGTTTTTTCTAAATATAAAATATATCCACTATCCTCATTAGTATTATCACCAAATTGCCAGTCTATAACCGTATTTATATTATTTTGCAGTTCAATTGTTTTTTTCCATTCTCTGGCATTTGTCTCTAGCTTTACTTCATTATCCCCAGGTTTTAGTTCTAAATTTTTATAAGGAGTTGATCCCATTTCTTTACCATTAATATAAACTTTAGCTGTTGGATAACTCATTATTTCCAAGCCTGATTTTTTTGGCCCCAAACTACAGCCACTTAAAACCACAGAAGCCAAAACCAATATTAAAATTTTTTTAAACATTGTTTCTTAGTTTATCAAAAACTGTCCACCAATTCTTTAAACTTACCAAATATCCCCACATTTTCTCTTTTTCTAAAACTTTTCTTGTTTTTAATTATTTTTAAAACTTCATCTGGACTATCAGCAAAGGCATAGACTTTTTTTTCAATCTTATCAAAATCCAAATTTTTTACCAAAACTTCTATTGTTTCTTTCCAGCAATCACCAAAGAAAATCAATGGTTCATGTTTTCCATATTCAAATTTTGCTTTTTCCCAAACCAAACTTAACTCTGCCATTGTGCCAGTCCCTCCTTTAAAAACAACATGAGCATCAGCAATATCTACTATTTTTTCAGTTCTTTCTTGAATAGTTTTAGTTCTATAAATTAAATCAACCTTTTTTTTATTAGTAATTTCACTCCCTTCATAATTTTTACCCATATCAACTTTTTCATCAATTATTACTACTTCTACTTTTCCCCCCATTTCTTTTGCCCCCAAAGTTGAAGCCAACATTACCCCTGGTCCTCCGCCATTAACAACTATATACCCTTTTTTTGCCAATAATTTTGCAGTATTAAAGGCATCAATATAATGATGGTCGGTTTCTTTAGCATCAGCATCTCCAAAAAAAGAAACCCTTTTAATTTTTTTCTTAGTTAGCGCTAACATAAATTAATTTTTCAAAATTATCATTAACATTACCATTAAAAATTGCTCCACCACAATAAGCAATATCTACTCCTACATCTTTAATTTTTTTAATATTTTTTAAATTAACTCCACCATCAATTCCAATTTTAAAATCCATATTTTTAATTTTTCTAAAGTTTACTAAAGTTTCTATTTTTTTGTAAATCTTATCTTCAAATTCAATTGTCCCAAATCCGGACTTTCTTCCCATTAATAAAACCAAATCAGTTTCTTTAGGTATCTCTTTAACTTCGGTATCCACATCAAAAGCTAATCCTGTTTCTAAGCCTAGATCTTTTATTTTACTAACAAATTTTTCACTATCATCCATCATTTCTACTTGACCAATAATCCTTGTTGCTCCCACAAAATTACATTTTTCAATCCATTTAATCGGCTCTCTCACCATTAGATGTACTTCTAGTAAATTATCTTGTATTTCCGTTTCAATTTTATTCAATAGTTCCAACTCAAATGTTTTCCCTTCTAAAAAAAACCCATCAATTACATCAATTTGCAACCACCGACTTTTATCTTTGATCAGTTTTATTTTTGTCTCCGCCAAAGAAAAATCTTTTTCTAGAATTGTTGGTATTATCTGCATCTTATTTTTCCGAAATTGCAATCGCATTTTCAATTAATCTGCAACTGTAACCATATTCATTATCATACCAAGCTCCAATCGAAACCATATCATCAGAAATTACTTTAGTCATTTCAGTATCTATAATACAGGATCCATTATTACCCAAAATATCTGATGAAACCAATGGTTCATAAGACACTTTTAATTTACCAACCAATTCTGGCTCTAAACCAGCTTCTTCAAAGATCGAATTAATTTCCTCCACTGTTGTTTTACGCACCAATTTAAAAGTTAAATCAGAATAACTGCCGCAAATCACTGGGACTCTGATAGCCGTTCCCCCAAATCTTCCCTTAGCCTCTGGATAACAAGCAATCACTGCTTCTGCTGCTCCGGTTGTTGTTGGCACAATATTAATTGCTGCCGCTCTGGCTCGTCTAGGGTCTTTACCATTACCATCTACAATATTTTGATTAGTAGTATAAGCATGAATAGTTGTCAACGATCCCTCTTGAAAACCAATTTTTTCATCGATTAATTTAACAATTGGTGCCACACAGTTAGTGGTGCATGATCCGTTAGAAATTAATTTTTCTCCTTTATATTTATCGGCATTAACCCCTAAAATATAAGTAGGAATAGTTTTATCTTTTGCCGGGGCGCTGATTATCACTTTTTTTGCTCCGGCTTTTATGTGTCCTAAAGCTTTACTGTCAGTAAAAGCCCCAGTACATTCCAATACTACATCCACATCATATTTTTTCCATGGAATTTTATTCGGATCCATTTGTCCAAACACCGGAATTGAATTTTCTCCAACCTCTAATCTTCCAATTTCCATTGCCTTTTGTGGTTCAGAGAACCCAACTTTCCAAGGCGATCTGCCATAAACAGAATCATATTTAAATTGATGGGCAAAACTTTCCACTGTAAACCTGCCGTCAGTATTGATAGCTACGACTTCCACATCATATTTTTCTAGTAATATTGCCCTCAAAACCACACTTCCGATCCTTCCAAAACCATTAATTCCGATTCGTATTTTTTTATCTTTTTTCATATATTCATTTTAACTTAATTTAAGTCTCCCTTGTCAAAGGGAGATTTAGAGGGATTTTTATTTCCACGCTGGAAGCGAACCTTTAATTAACATTTCCAACATTACTCCACCACCACTACAAATAAAATCAATTTTATCTTCTAATCCTAAATTTTTAATTGATGCCGATGTATCTCCTCCGGCAATTATCTTATAAGCATTAGAATTTGCTATTGATCTAGCAATTTCCTCTGTTCCTTTGCGGGCATTTTCTTTTTCGTAAAAACCCATCGCTCCCGCCCAAACAATTACTTTTGCTCCGTCAATTTTTTTTCTGAATTTTTCAATATCTTCATCACTCAAATCCAACCCATCTTTTCTCAACTCCGCCATTACAACATTTTTGAAAATTGAAAATTGAAAATTGAAAATTAACTTAGGTAACTTTCCACCCATTAATATCCAATCCGCTTTTTTACTCAATTCTTTTAAATATTTTAATTTATCTTCTTTTGCTCCCCCCAAAACCACTACCAAATTTTTTTTATCCAAAATTTGTCCAATCTTTTCTGCTTCTTTTACAAAACTTATTCCATAATAGTTTTCCATTTCTCGATATAAAACTATCGAAGCCGCAGTTCTGTGAGCCACTGCAAATGCATCATTAACATAAATGTTTGCATATTTTTTTAACACCGAAAACAGGGAAGTGTCGCCATTTTCTTCCTCTTCATAAAACCTCAAATTTTCTCCAAAAATTATTTCATTTTCTAAAACTGCCTTTTTAATTTCTTCTTCATTCTTAATATCTTCCACAAAAATATTTCTTACACAATCTCCTCCGCAATCTGCTTCCAAAAGTTGAATCAATTCTATATAAACTGGCTTTAAAGACAGACTTTTATCATCGTCCTTAGGACGACCTAAATGCCCTACAATAATTATTTTATTTTTTCTTTCCAATAATAATTTAATTGTCGGAATCGATTTAACTAGTCGGCTATTATCTAGAATTTGTCCATTCAACATCGGCAAATCCAAATCCATCCGTAAAATTACTACATTTCCTTCATTAATATTTTCAACTGAGTTTAGCTTTTTCATATTTTTTTATCTTATTAATTCTTCTAATAAATCTTTCTTCACTGATAAAAACTGCTTCTAAAAAAGCATCGACCAACTCCATATTTTCTTCATCATTTACATAATCTGCCGATAAACACAATATATTTATATCATCATCCTCTCTACTTTTACGGGCTTGTCTTGGATTCACCGCCATTGCTGCTCGCACTCCATCAACTTTATTTGCCGCCACACATACTCCAGCCCCTGACCTGCATATTAGAATCCCTAAGGCTTTTTCTTTTATCACTTTTTCTCCAACTTTAAACGCAATATCTGGATAATCATCTTCAGAATTATATTTGCCGGTCAAATCTATTACTTTCCAGCCTTCATCTCTTAATTTTTCTATAATTTTTTTTCTTAATTCAAAACCTCCATGATCTGCACCTACATATATCTCCTTCATAATTAAATATATCATCAATAGGTTAAAATATCCTTAAGCATGCCTTCAATTATTATTCAAAATCAGCCATTCGAATATCAAGTTATTAAAAAAAGAATTAGATCTCTTCGCCTCCGTCTGATTTCCAAAAACCATTTTCAAATTTCTTGTCCTTATTTAACTCCAAATTTTTTAATCGAGAAATTTATTAAAAATAATTCCACATGGATTATTAGTCATTCTTCAAAAATTACTACCAAAAGATCAATTTTAAGTCTCAAAAACCTTCAAATTTTAGAAAAAGATTATCAAATTAAATGGACAAAAACTCAAAGGGATTCGGTAATTATCAGTGAAGATGAACAAAAGATATACTCAAATATGTCCATTTTTAGTGAAACCCATGTTAAAAAAATTTTAGAAACCAAATTAAAACCTTTTGCCCTTAAATTAATTAAAAAAGAATTGCAAAATTTATCCACCGAATTTGATTTTAAATGCAATCATGTCACTGTCAGAAATCAAAGTTCCCGTTATGGTTCTTGTTCGTCTAAAGGTAATTTAAATTTTAATTGGCAGATTATTTTTTTTCCGATTGAAAAATTTCGTCATATTTTGTTGCATGAGTTAACTCATCTTGACATTAAAAACCACTCCAAAAAATTTTGGGATCAATTAACCATCTACGATCCCAATTGTAAAAAGAATAATCTCTGGCTTAAACAACAGGGGACTAAGTATTTTTTATTCAGTTAAATTTTTACTTTCTCATTTTTTTTAACAGGGTATTTTCCTCCTAAACATCCGCCACAAAATCCATTCACCATAAAAATATCTTCATCCTTTTTTGGTCTAATAAAACTACCTCCGTTCGCTGCTCTTATGATATTTTCCGGTGTTATAAACACCACATTTCTTGCCCCCATTTCTTTGGCAATTTTTTTAACGTCACCTTTTTTTTGAAATGCTATCAATTCCTCTTTAGACCTAATGCTTATCCCCAAATGGCAACTGTTTATCACCATCGGTAACCCTGATATCCAATCAACCGATTTTGCCCCCAAATCAAGCAAAGCTTTTACTATCACTTT
Source organism: uncultured Gammaproteobacteria bacterium (assembly GCA_964432085.1). Taxonomy (GTDB): domain Bacteria; phylum Patescibacteriota; class Microgenomatia; order UBA12405; family UBA12405; genus WARW01. The sequence goes on from CAYSME010000002.1 coordinate 34,080, forward strand.
TGAAGTCGATGATCTAACCACCGAATCATCAATACAGGCAATTCTTTTTCCTTTATATATTTTTTTATCCGGTACTAAAGCCAATTTTTTTAAAATTTCACTGGGTATATTCTTAATATTTTTATCATCCATAAAAGTTCTCGTCGGTAAATTAAGGTAATACTGGCTTGGTTTTTTAATAATTACATTTTTCATTGGAATTTTCGATGCATTACTAAATCCTTCAGCAATTGGTAATCCGGATTCTGGTATACCTATTAAAAAATCAACATCAAGATTTAACTTTTTAAATTGTTTAGCTAAATAATATCCCGATCTTTCCCTAAATTTATAAATTGATTCCCAAACAGATTGATCATTACAATACAATGATTGCGGTGATCTTGTATACGGAAACTCAAAAATACATTCAGCTTTATTATTTCTATTTCCTTTTTTGATTTTATTCAAAATTGATCCGTTAATTTTTAAAATCTCGCCCGGCAACACCTCTTTAACATTATCTAGACATTGATCGCCAGTGTTTGTAAATGCTGTCGTTTCTGAAGCCACCATCCAACCATCTTTAATTTTGTTTATCAAAAGTGGTCTTATTCCTCTACTATCTCTACTTACATACAAGACGTCTCCGATCCCAATTATCAAACTAAAAGAGCCTTTCATTTTTTCTAAGACATTAATTATTTTTTCATCCCAATTTTTACCTTCGGCCTTTGCCAGTAATTTAACAAACACTCTAGTGTCGGAAACTTCCGAATTATCTTTATATTCTTCTAACCCCACAAATTCTCCGTTATGAGCCACCGTTATTTTTGTCCCATCAATTGCATTTTCGGTACATGGCTGATTATTCTTTTTGCAATAATTTCCATTAGTTCCATAGCGGCATTGAATCATTCCCCATTTGTTTTTTTCTCCTTTAAATTTATTCGCCACTGTCCCTACAAAAATATTTCTTATTAAACCATCGTCTTTATGTTCAATGTATTTACACTTATTTCCCCCATAACCATTCCTGCTCCGTTCTGACCTCGATTTTGAACTCCTATTCCTCCATATAATAATTCAGGGAAAAGTTCTCTGGGTGAATCCACCGATATTCCAAAAACCCCGCATTTTTCATGCACCTTCTTTTTTTCTTCAATATGCAAATCAAAAATACTTTTAATATCGTTCAATATTGTTATTGTAACTCAAATTCTAAATTTATCCCCACCGGACAATGGTCCGATCCTTCAACCTCTGGCATTATAAATGCCGATTTTATTTTATCTTTCAATGATTCATCCACAAAAAAATAATCAATTCTCCATCCCACATTTCTTTTTCTCGCCCCACCTCGTTGACTCCACCAAGAATAATTTTCACCTTCCTTATTAAACATCCTAAAAGTATCGACATAGCCGTTTTTAATAACTTTATCAATCCATTTTCTTTCAATTTCCAAAAACCCAGAAATATTTTCATTATCCTTAGGTCTGGCCAAATCTATTTCTTTATGGGCCGTATTTACATCTCCGCAAAAAATTATTTTTTCACCGTTATTTCGTAAATTATTAATATATTTCAAAAAATAATCATAAAATTTCATTTTATAATCCAATCGGCCTTTATCTCTTTTTCCATTCGGAAAATACACATTTAGTAATGTAAATTCATCAAATTTAGTAATAATCACTCTTCCTTCATCATCCCAATCATTATCTCTATCTCCGATAATCACACTTCTTGGTTCAATTTTACTAAAAGTAGCCACCCCAGAATATCCTGCTTTTTCCGCCGGGTTCCAATAATTTTTATAATCCATTGGGTAATCAAATCCTATTTCCACCTGCTCTGGTCTGGCTTTAATTTCTTGAAAACAATATATATCGGCATCAATTTTTCTCATTTTTTGCCATAAACCTTTTTTAACGGCTGCTCTCATTCCTGCCAAATTCCAAGAAATTATTTTTACTTCCATAAACTATTTTATCAGTGTAAAATTATATTATGAAAATAGACAAACAACTTTATCCATATATTATAATTTCAGTCGCTTTAATTTTATCTGCTCTTTTTATTTCTCAAACAGGTATTTATATTAAAAACACGGGTGGAGTTGAATCTGATGGTAAAATTTCCAATACTATTTCCGTTTCTGGTGATGGTAAAATTTCCGCCAAGCCCGACATGGTTCAATTAAACATTGGTTTTCAAGAAAAAGCATCAACCAGTAAAGAAGCTCTTGCCAAAGTTAATTCAAAAATTGATTCTGCTCTAAAAATCCTCAAAGATAATGGTATTCCTGATTCGGATATCATCACTTCTAATTTAAATGTTTATACGGAATATGATTATTCATCGTCATCTCGTCGAATTATTGGCCAACAGGCTTCAGAAACATTAGAAGTTAAAATCAAAAAGATTGATGAAAAGGCTACTAAAGCGGTTAAGATTATTGATGAACTTTCCGCCATTGATAACCTTCAAATGAATGGAATTTATTTTGATATTGAAGATAAAACCGAGTTATTTTCCAAAGCTCGAGAAATGGCCTTTAATAAAGCTGAGCAAAAAGCCCAAGAATTGGCCAAATTATCTAAAGTAAAACTGTCCAAGCCTGTTTCTATTTCCGATAGCACTTATGATGTTGCTCCGGTTTATCGCTATTCTAATGTCACTAATTTCAAAACCGCTGCGGTTGCCTTAGACAGTGCTGCTGGTGGAGGAAGTCAAATTTCCAGTGGTGAAATGGATATCACTGCCAGTCTTTCCATCCTTTGGGGAATTGAGTAAATTAAAATTGACAAAATATATTAACAGTATATTATACTGTTAATGAATTCATTTAAAAACACCAAAAAACAAGGAGATATGGGTTTGGGAACTGCTATTTTTCATTTTACTAAATTAGGACAAACAGTTTCTATTCCACTTACAGATAGTCAAGATTATGATTTAATAACTGACTTTAATGGTTTACTAAAAAAAATTCAGATCAAAACTTGTAACTTTAAAAGAAAATATTATGAAGTTAATTTATCAGTGAAAGGTGGTAATAGGACTAGTAAAGGTAGTATAAAAAAATTTAACAATTCTAATTGCGATTATTTATTTATCGTTATTAATCAGATTAAAAAGTATTTGATTCCAACTAAAGGGTTAAAAGCTCAGTGTAATTTGGTTTTGGGTCCTAAATATCAAAAATATTTGGTAAAATAGCTATACCTCAACCAGCAGGAGCCGGACGGTTAGGCAATGGTCTGTAAAACCATGTAAAGTAGGTTCAACTCCTACCTGCTGGACTTTGTTATACTACTCTTGTGTATCTTTCCAAATTTTTACTTCAAAATTTTCGTTCTTATCCTGAAAAAAATATCGAATTTGATCCTAAATTAAACCTCATTCTCGGGCCCAACGGTTCCGGTAAGACCAATATATTAGAAGCCATTTTTTTGCTTGCTGCTGGCAAGAGTTTTCGTTCATCATCTCAATCAAAATTAATCAATTGGGACAATTTTTTCACCTCAGTTCGGGCTAAATTAATTAATGATAAAAAAGAAACTAATGAAATTGAAGTTAAATTAATCAAAGATCAAACCGGCCAAAGTAGTACTGTTTCTAGAAAATTTTTAATCGACAAAGTTGAAAAACCTAGAAAAAAATATATTGGTGTTTTTAAAACTGTTATTTTTCATCCTGAAGATATTCGTTTAATCAATGGTTCGCCCAGTCGACGTCGCGATTTTTTAGATGAAATATTTATTCAAACTGAATGGCGTTATACCCAAGCCCTGTCGCAATATAATCGAAGTTTAAAACATCGAAATGAACTTCTTGATCAAATTCGAGATGGGAAATCAAACAAATCAGAACTATTTTATTGGGATCAAACCCTTATTAAAAATGCCAATATTATTCATAATTTTCGTACTGCTTTTATTCATTCAACCAATTCTTTTTTTCAAAATAACTCTGATTCACAAATCAAATTAATTTTTATCAAATATCATCCGTCTATTCTTAACGAAGAAAAATTAGAAAGAAATTATCAATTGGATCTGCAACGTGGCTATACCCAAATTGGCCCTCATCGTGATGATTTTAGTTTAAACAACAATCAATTCTCTGCAGAAGATAAAAATTTAGCTTTTTGGGGCAGCAGGGGACAGCAACGTCTTGCTGTTTTAGCCATAAGATTGGCTCAAATTAATTATTTAGAAAACATTTATCAAGATAAGCCCGTTTTACTATTAGATGATATTTTTTCTGAGCTTGATCCGGAACATCAAAAATTAGTTGTTTCTTTGTGTAAAAAATATCAAACCATTTTTACTGCCGCTGAACCAGAAAGTGTCAATATCCTTTCCGCCGCCAAACTCATCCAACTCTAATTTTTTCCAAAAGAAAACCGCGCCTGACAAGTGAAAAAAAGAATGTGTCCTTACTAGAACAACTTAATTCTTTTTTTCACTCATCAGTGCGCGGCTTAATCAAATTTGCGCCCTTGCTTAGGCAAGACAATATGTCGCCCTGGGCGCGGGATAAAAAGAAACAAATACTACTCAAACCCTGACGGATACCTCGGCACAATCTCACGTTCCTTTCGTCTTTTAGGCGCCAGGGCGATAACCCATGTCATTTAGATTCAGCCGCCGGCGTGATGAAGAAATACGGGGCTTTTAGGCTAACCATGGTCCTTAACCATGTGCTTATAAACTCGGTTTTTTCGGATCGGAATGGTCATCACACCTTCCTTTGAGCGCCGTAAATGGCATTAATCTGTCTAGACATTAGCCGTGGCGCGAAGCGGTTTTGTTTTTTAATAAAACTTATTACTGCAACGGTCTAATCACTCACTTTCCGAGCATATATTTTTAATTTGCTCTAAAAACCATTAGGGGCTGCTAGGGCCGCGCGACCGGAAATGGTCGTCAAAAACCCTGGAGCCGCCGGCCGTTCAGGCGCAGGTCGTCATCATGTTTTTTTGAGAAGATATAGATCTGTGGTCGGGGGTCGGTTTTTCATATTTATTCCTCCAATATAGATTTTATTTGTAAGCAGCTTTCGCTGGTTACTTTGTGCAAATTTCAACGCAATTGTTGAATAGTAGGCCTATAATACCACTTATTTACAAATTGTCAAAATACTCTTAATAAACCAACTTTAATTTGCCTGATGCAAAATTTAAACTTGTGCTATATAATAACCTCACTGCCTGAATCAAGGCAAAATGTTCATTGAAATTAAGTTCACATTCGTTTAGAGCCCGTAGCTGTTAGTACCAGAAAGAATTTCAAAAAATTTTTTTTTGATTGATTTTTTAAAATCAATCGTCTTTCGAATTTTGTTCGAAATGTTAGTACTAAGAGTTTGATCGTGGCTCAGGGTGAACGCTGGCGATGTGCCTAAGACATGCAAGTCGAGCGGGATTTATGTGTAACACAAAGAATTTTCAAAATCCAATTTTCAAATTCCAATAAATGATTAAATTTTTTATTTTTTTTAAATTAATTAATTAAAATTCATTGAAAATTGATAATTGCTAAATTGGAATTTTTTGCGTTATACGTAAGTTTAGCGGCGAACGGGTGAGTAAAAAGTACAAATATGCCTCTTTGTAGGACATAGCCCACCGAAAGGTGGAGTAATTTCCTATAGTATCTCCGGATTAAAGACGCAAGTCGCGAAGAGAATAGTGTACTAACTACCAGCTAGTTGGTGAGGTAATGGCTCACCAAGGCTATGACGGTTAACGGCTCTTAGCGGAGAGTCCGTCACAATGGGACTGAGACACGGCCCATACTTCTACGGAAGGCAGCAGTTAGGAATTTTGCGCAATGGACGAAAGTCTGACGCAGCGACATCGCGTGAGGGATTAAGGCCTTCGGGTTGTAAACCTCTTTTTGGGAGCCATGAAGGCGCCCAGAATAAGTAACTACTAACTACGTGCCAGCAGTCGCGGTAATACGTAGGTTACAAGCGTTACCCGGTTTTATTGGGCGTAAAGAGTCTGTAGGTGGTTTTCTAAGTCTTATTTCAAAGACTCCGACTTAATCGGAGAAAGGGGTAGGATACTGGAAGGCTGGAGTTATTTCGGGGTTACTGGAATTTGTGATGTAGGGGTTAAATCCGTGGATATCACAAAGAACACCAAGCGCGAAGGCGGGTAACCAGAAATATACTGACACTGAGAGACGAAAGCTAGGGTAGCAAATCAGATTAGAGACCTGAGTAGTCCTAGCCGTAAACATTGTCTGTTAATTTTCCGGAATTTATTCTGGGAGATGCAAGCTAACGCGTTAAACAGACCGCCTGGGGAGTATAGCCGCAAGGCCGAAACTCAAACGAATTGGCGGGGAGGCGCACAACCAGTGGAGCATGTGGTTCAATTCGATACGAAGCGATAAACCTTACCCGGGTTTGAAATGTACCTGCAAGCCCCCAGAAACGGGGGAATCTTTCGAAGGTGGTACACAGCTGTTGCATGGCTGTCGTCAGCTCGTGACGTGAGTTGTTCTCTTAAGTGAGGTAACGAGCGCAACCCC
>CAYSME010000003.1:0-35626 GCA_964432085.1 uncultured Gammaproteobacteria bacterium
AGAGTTTAAATAAAAAATACCTTCGTATTATCAGTCTAATTTTAGGAATCGTCTTGGTGGTTTTAATCGGAATATCCAGAATTTACCTTGGAGCCCACTGGCCATCAGACATTCTTGCCAGTTACACCTCAGGCTTAGCTTGGTTATCAATCATTATCACTATCACCCATATCAAAAAAAAATTCCCCAAAAAAATAATTCCACCGCCAAACCTAAAACATCAAACTATTTTAAAAATTACTATTCTATTAGTGATAATTTTTTCCATTTTTGTCTATTCTTTCTATAAAAAACATCCATTAAATTCTATTTCTAATCTTCAAAATCCCAAAAAAACAATTATCAACGTTGATTTAAAACTCTTCGAAGAACTGCCTAAAATAAGTGAGTCAATAACTGGTGCTCCAGCCGAACCAATAAACATCATCATCATTGCTAATCAAAATATCTTAAATAAAGCCTTCTCTAATTCTGGTTGGTTTTTACTAGATCAAATCAACGGTAAAACTATTAATAAGATAATTAACAGTTTTCTAAAAAAACAAATTTATCCTCAAACTCCAGGATTACCAGTCTTTTGGAACACCAAAGTCAATGATATCGGTTTTGGTAAACCAGACTCTAACAAACCAGCTTCCTCTCGCCATCACATTCATCTTTGGGAAACTAATTTTGCCACTTCAGACAACCAAACTATTTGGGTTGGCACAGCTCATTTTGATAAAGAAATAAAAACTAAGGGATTTTTAGTTTTACCAATCCATTCAGTAGATCAATTAGTTGACAACGAAAGAGAATCAATAAAATTAAATCTGGAAGAAAATGGATTTTTAAAATCATTTGAAAAAATCAGTCTCACCGGCCTTACTTATATTTCCAAAAGCAGTGGTAATATCTTTCTAACCGACGGCCAAGCCTACATTTTATATCTCCAAGATAAATAGTTTATGTTAGTATGAGAATATGCCAGATCAAGAGCCAAATATTGTTAATATTCAAGAATCAAAAGCCCAAAAATTAACTCGTGAATACAACCAATTTCTAACCAAAAATGAAAATCTTGAAAATAATCCTACTGTTTCAATTGATGAATATGTAACTAACAATGGCAAAAAAATTAAAAGATATAATTTAGCCGGAACCGATTTTGCCTTCTTTTCTCATACTGTCGGAATTGGTATTAATAATAATAATCTAGAAATAAGCAATATTATTTCTAAAGAAATTAATCATTGGGACGCGAAAAAAAAAGGTGAAGCTAATAATCAAATCTCTTGTTCACTGATTACACATGATCATATTGCTCATGCCGGTTATACCTCCACCACTCAAGTTTTATTGGCATTTAATCAAATAGAAAATGGCAACCTTCTTCTAGCCAGAGCAGGTGATATAGGAACGAACGTTGACAAAAACAAAATTATAACCGATATGGATGAAATAAATACTTATCCACCCCAAGATATTCTTAAAACTCAAAATTACGGGTCTATGTACAATGAAGTTGTTATTTCCAGATATCAAGGAGAAAAAGCCAGAAAACCTGATTTTATAATCGTTTTTGACGGAAAGATAAATCAGAGAATTGAACAAGCCTTAGATTATTTTCAAATTCCTATAATAAACTTCCAAACCAATACCTATGTAGAAAATATTAATCAACAAATAATCCAAACTATCGTCGATACTAAAAAAGCCCAAACATTAGAAGAACAAAAAAAGATGTTTTCCGAAATTTCCTATTTGTCTTCAAACAAAACCAATTGGATAACTACCAGAAAAGAACTGGTTTATAATGAACCCATAGAAAAATATATAAAACAAGAGATATTTGAATTAGAAAAATCAATCGTTAATAAACAACTTAATCAAGATAACCAAACCGCCAAAGAAACCAGTGAAAAATTTGCAACCCAATCCGATTTAAAATCTCTTCAAGAAATACGCAACCTGATGTATGAATTAGCCCAAAATACTTATTCATCATTACTTGAACAAGCTCCAGTTAATTTTTTATCAGGAGATTACGAGTTAATAGCCAAATGGCATCGAGGCTCGCATGAAATCTTATCCCAAACCTTAATTGGAAATACTCCAAACATTATTAAAATTTATCGACAACAAACCGATCTTATCATTTCAAAAGTTAATGAAATAACTAGTCAAGAAATTGATGAAAAAATACAAGAATTTTGGGAATGTGCAACTGTTTCTAAACATGAAAACACTGGAGAATTTTTATTAAGTAAAGACAATTATTTTAGACATGAGATAGTTTCCGATTCTATGAACACTCAAGTTGAAAAATTCCAACATCCAGAATTAATAGATCCTTTATTTCAAATATGGTCTGCTCAAGAAAAATTGAAAAACACACTTCTACAATGTAGAGATAAAATTAAGCAACGAGAAAGACAACAACAAATTGATCAACAAATATCATTACTTGAAACAGCCTCAAATAATACTGAAGAAATGGTCTCTCTTCTTAAAGAGAACCCTATGATAGAAAATTTTAATTTTAAAGAAATAGTTTTCAAAAAAATAGAAGACCATTTAATGGATCCAAACAGAAAAAACAGTGAAATTTTACAGGATTTTCGTAATTATGATGTAGTAAGATATAATTTATTTCAAAAATATTTAGACAGTATCAACAACCAATACACACAAAAAATATTTCGGCTACTCATAAATCCAAATGAAATTACCCAAATACCTCAAAAAATACAGACATCAGATATAATTACTAGTCCAGAACGAGAAGAAGAAAAATTTAAATTTGCTATTTTTACAGACTCAGACGGCCAACGATCAATTTTTGAGATTAATCAATATTGGCCACAAAAGTTAAACAAATTAGATGATAAATCAGTTGAAATATTAGACAAAATAAATAAAAAATGGTTTTGGAGATTACGACAAAGATTGTCAAAATTTAATCAATCAGAAACTTATCAATACACCACATACATGGGGGATAAAACATTATTAGCCCAATCTAAAAAAGATTGGTATCTAATCAATGAATCATCTGTTCAAAAAATAAATATGGCAAATTTTAATATTGAAACCGGGGAAGAAGTCCAAAGATAAATGAATAAAACTCAACCATCTTTAATCAGTGATCAATTGTTTAAATTTAAAGAAACTTTAGATAAAAGAAAAAAATACGTCAAAAATGAATATCAAGCCTATGGTCTCGAACTAGCCAAAGAACTAGGTGATTGGAAAAATCGTTCTCTTTATATTCGACTCTCTAAAACTATGGACCGTAAAATTTTGGAACAAGCCAGATATTTCGTTAAAGACCAAAATCCTAACTCTATTAAAACTCCATTTAAACTCTTTATGTGGAAGCTTCGTCAAATAAAAGAAAGTAAGTTGTAATTGTAGTATAATAATCCGACATATGTCGTTTTTCAAAAAAAATCTAAAGAAAATAATCATCATTGGGGTAGTTTTAATCGCCATCATTAGCGTTACTATCAAAGTAAAATCAACCAGTAATAAAGACCAAACTTTCGATACTAAAAAAGAAACCACCATCACTCCAACAAGACAAAACATTAAAGATGAAATAATCCTAGCTGGCTCTATAGACGCCGCTACCAAGGCCACTCTCCAATTTCAAACCAGCGGTCAATTAAATTGGGTTGGAGTCAAAGTCGGAGACAAAGTTAAAAAATACCAAGCCATCGCCAGTCTTAATAAAGATATTTTAAAAAAACAACTTCAATCTGATTTCAACACTTACCGTTCATCTTTGGCCACCTTTGAAGACACCCAAGACAAATATAAATCTCAAAAAGAAGATTCTTCTCTCACCGACGACATGAAACGTATTTTAATCAGAAGCCAAAACACTCTGGATAATTCAGTCATAAATTATGAAATTCAAGATTTAACCATTAAATACGCCACTTTAGTTTCACCTATTGCTGGTGTTGTTGTTGATGTTGAACAACCAAACAATGGTGTTAATATTACACCAAGCAATTCCACCTTCACTATTATTGATCCAAATAGCATTTATTTTTCATCCAAAATTGACCAGGAAGACGTTCCAAAGATAAAGGTCGGAAACAAAGCCACTATCAAATTAGACAGTTTCCCCGATAAAACTTTTGAATCTGAAATTAATTACATCGCTTTTATTCCGGTTGCTGGTGAATCAAATACTGTTTATGAAATTAGATTTCAACTTCCAAAAGAAAATGATGATCTCCAATATCGCCTTGGAATGGATGGTGATACCGTCATCTCTTTAAAAGAGGTTGACAATGCTTTAACTATTCCATCAGAAGCTCTTCATCAAGAAGAAAATCAAACCTACGTTTTAGTCAAAGAAAATAATAGTTCAAATCTAACTAAAAAATATATCAAAATTGGAATTGAAACCGATACTTCCGTTGAAATTTTAGAAGGACTCTCTGAAAATGATCAAGTCGTCGTCTCAAAATAAATCTAAAACTATTTTGGAATTAAGAAATGTTTCCAAAAAATATTTATCCAACGATAATACTTTTTATGCTCTCAAAGATGTTTCTTTAAAAATCAACGAAGGTGATTTTGTCTCCATTACTGGTCCATCCGGCAGTGGTAAATCAACTTTAATGCACATTATTGGCTTATTAGACAATCCTTCTTCGGGCGAAGTTTTATTAAACGGCAAAGACATTTCCAAACTCCCAGAAAAACAATTAGCTCAAATCAGAAACGTCACTCTTGGATTTGTTTTTCAACAGTTCAATCTCTTGGTCAAAACTTCATCCCTAGAAAATGTTATCTTGCCCCTGGTTTATTCCGACATTCCCCAAAAAAATCGAAACCAAATGGGCGTTAAAATGTTAACCAAAGTCGGTCTCCAAGATAAATTAAAAAATACTCCGGCTCAACTTTCAGGCGGACAGCAACAGCGCGTCGCCATTGCCCGAGCCCTAATTAATAATCCTAAAATAATCTTAGCCGATGAACCCACCGGAAATCTTGACAGCAAATCTGGTGTTGCCATTATGGATTTTTTTCATCAATTAAACAAAGAAGGTAGAACCATTGTATTTGTCACTCACGATCAAGATTTAGCCAAGCAAGCCAAAAAAATTATTATCATTAAAGATGGTCAAATAATTTAATATGCTCAAACCAAGTTTAAACGAATTATTCCGTTCCAGCATTCGAGCTATTTTAAAAAACAAAAGTCGAACCATTTTAACTTCCCTTGGAATCATTATTGGTGTTACTTCAGTTATTCTTTTAACCTCAATTGGAAACGGCTTAAAAAATTATATTAATCAACAATTTGAAAGTATGGGTTCAAACTTAGTTATGGTTATGCCAGGAAAAATGTTTGACGAAAATGGCGGTTTCAATAAAAGTGAATCTGCTATGTACATTAGCGTTTCCTTTGATAGCAAAGATATGAAAAACTTAAAAAGAGAATTTAAAAATATGCCTATTCTTCCAATAAGTATCACAACTGCCGAAGTCAAACGAGGAACCATTATTAAAAAAAATATTACCATCGTTGGAGCTTCAGAAGACTACGGTAAATATCTTAACACCACTCCCAAACCAGAAAACGGAGCCTGGTTTACCAAAGAAGATGTCGACAAACAAAGCAGTGTTGTAATTTTAGGCAGTAAAATAGCCGAAGATCTTTTTCCAAATTCTAGTGCTCTAAATAAAAAGATAATCATCAATTCACGTGATTTTAAAGTTATAGGTATTGCTGATAAAAAAGGCAGTCTTGGTGGGGGAGGAGATGACAACTATATATATGCTCCATCAAAAACAGTTTCCAGTATGAGTGGTAATGACAATATTCAAGAAATTGTAATCAAAGCCAATAATAAAGATGAAGTCGAAAGTATAAAAAATCGGGCCAAAAAAGTTATGTTAAAAAGATATAAAGACGACAGTTTTTCTGTTTTTGATTCCAGTCAATTATTAAGCAGTATTAATTCCATTATTGGTATCTTGACTATCGGATTAAGCGGTATTGCCGCCATTTCTCTGGTTGTCGGAGGCGTCGGTATTATGAACATAATGCTAGTTTCCGTCACTGAACGAACCAAAGAAATTGGTCTTCGTAAGGCCATCGGTGCCTCACCAAATGCTATTTTAATTCAATTTTTAATCGAAGCTGTTATATTATCTTGTCTTGGAGGTTTGGTTGGTATTCTCCTTGGATTTTTGGGGACTTTAGCAATTAATATTGTTTTCCCGGCAAAATTAACCATTACCTCAGTTATTCTGGCTTTTGGAGTTTCCTCTGCAGTCGGTATCGTATTCGGAGTTGCCCCTGCTCGTAAAGCATCAAAATTATCTCCCATCGAAGCCCTAAGATATGAGTAATTTTTTGATATCATTAAATAAGTGAAACAAAAATTACTCTTTAATTTATTACCCACAGTTTCTATTTTTCTCATAGTTTCCATTATTTGGGTTATCTATAGCATCTCAAACATTGGCATAATTTCTCTATTAATTGGATTAATTTTAGGACATTTTTTTCTTGATCTTGATCATATTATCTATTGGTTCTGGCGAAAACCACACACCGAAGAAAGTCGAGTTGTAAAATCCACTATTGAACGAAAAGATTTTAAGTCGTTCTTAAAACTAACCAAAGCCGCCCAAACCAGTCACAATAATCTTATTTTTCATCACTATTTTTTTCAAATCAGTCTTAATTTGATTTCCTTTTTTATTTTTATTTCTTCAACAAATATTTTTTGCCTATCATTTCTTTTGTCTATTAACCTACATCTTCTTACCGATGAAATTAGAGACTATATATACCGCCCCAAATTCCTTCAAGATTGGCTTTTTGCCAGAGAAGATAAACAATTATCAATAAAATCCATAAAAAAATACCTAATAACCTTCATTGTTCTTTTCTTCATCTTCCTTTTTCTTCTTATAAAATCTAATATATAACCATGTCATCCAATCAACTTTTTACTGATGCTAAAAAATTTTTATCCACTCATCAACAAAATTTAATCTCTGACGTCGAAACCATTCTTCAAAAAGTCACCATAGATGATCACATTCACGATTATTCCTTTTTTGTTGCTCCTATTTCTAAAGCCTATGAAGGATTTTTAAAAGACTTCTTTTTAACAATAGGAATAATTTCTGAAAACGATTATCAAAGCGATCGTTTTAGAGTTGGCAAAACCCTAAACCCTTCTCTTCGCTACAAACGCTTTTCTGTTTTTCAAAAATTATCAGACATCCATAATGACGGTGAAGAATTAGCTGAAAATCTTTGGACGGCTTGGAAATTCGGTCGAAATGAAATCTTTCATTATTTTCCTAATATCTCCAAGGATTTAACTCGAGAAGATGCCGAAGAAAGAATTAATTTGGTTTTAAAGACCATTATTCAAGCTGGAGAATTTTTAATTAAAAATAAGGACATTATTACTAAACTTAGCTAAAAATATTTAAATATTAATTTGATATAGAATTTTTCAGTTTAATCTGTTATTTTAATACATATGACAAAAATCAATCTTGATCAAAACAAGTGTATTGGTTGCAACACTTGTCCTATGATGGATCCAGATCATTTTGAAATGGATACCACCACCTATAAAGCCAAAGTTAAACAACAACCAGAAAAAATTACCGACGCTCTTAAATCCGCCGTCGAAGCTTGCCCGGTCGGTGCCATTACTATCGAAGAAAATTAATAATTTAATTTAATATGGTCAAAAATAAAAAATCAATCAAAAAAGAAATCCCAAAAGCTATAAAGGATGTCAATAAAATTTATATAAAAATTCCTCTAATTGGAGTCATAGTTTTTTTGTTGCTATTGGCTGCTACCTCTTTCATTTCTTGCTTTATTTTAATAAAAGTTAAAAGTGGCGAAAATACATCCACTGATGCTAAATTAACCTCTGGAAATGTTTTTGATGCTGAAAATACTGATAAACCAGAATTGGATTTCTATGTTATGAGTTTTTGTCCATATGGCAACCAAATGGAAACCACTCTTAGACCTGTCTTTGATCTTCTTGGCGACAAAGTCAATCTCAAACCTCGTTACATTTTCGAAAAAATCAGTGGAGATTTAGCCACTTATTGTAAAAATAGTAACCCTGATGTTGCCAACTGTCCTACTTACGTCAAAAACAGCAATGGTCAGCTTAAAGATGTGACTGATTGTAAAAATCAAATCGCCGCCATGATTAAAAATTGTAATGACGAAAGCAAATACCTTAAAATAGGAAATAATTTATACACTTCCCTTCATGGACGAGTTGAAGCCAATCAGGATGTTAGAGAAATCTGTGCTTACAACTTAGCCACTGACAAAAAATTATGGTGGGATTTTGTAAAAAATGTTAATGATAATTGTACTGCTCAAAATGCCGACACTTGCTGGGAAGAACAAGCCACCAAAGCCGGTCTTGATACCAACAAGATTACTGAATGTTTCAATAAAGATGCTGCTTCTTTAATCGAGGCTGAAATTGCTGATACCACTAAAAATAGTGTCAGTGGATCTCCAACTTTAATGATTGATGGAAAAATCTTTCCTCCAGAAGTTGCCAGTAATTCCACTGATCAAAACATTAAGATTGGTAAAGAAGTTTTCAGCTTAAACGCCATTCGTACTCCAAATGTAATTAAAGCCGCCCTCTGTACTGGCTTTAATAAAGCTCCAAAAGAATGTAAAACCACCATTGAAAACAATGCTGCAGAAAATAATGCAGCTGCCACCGGCGGTTGTTAAAAAATATTTAAAATATCTATAGAGACGCATTATATAATGCGTCTCTATTTGTTTTTATTGCTAAAATAAATTAAATAAAGACTTTTCTCCTTGTTAAGGAGAAATTCCGGTTTATCCGGAAAGAGGATTCATTTATGAAACTTAATTCACATCAAATCCGAAAATCCAAGGTAGGGGAGTCGGAGAAATTACAAAAAGAAATTAAACGCAATCCAATTATTCTAGTTTTAGATAATGTTTTAGACACATACAACATTGGATCTTTCTTTAGATTAGCCGACGCTTTAGCTGTCGAAAAAGTTTGTCTTTGTGGTCCAGTAGTTACTCCACCAAATATAAAAATTCACCGTGCCTCTATTGGCACCTGGAAATGGGTTCCTTGGGAACAATATAAAAATACCAAAGATTGCATTCAGCAACTCAAAAAAGATGGCTATCAAATAGTAGCCTGTGAACAAACCAAAAATAGTGTCAACTATTTAAAAGCCAAATATAAATTTCCAATTGCCATAATTGCCGGCAGTGAATCTTTTGGAATTTCCAAAGAAGTATTAAAAACAGTTGACAAAGTAGTAGAAATACCTATGTTTGGGATAAATATATCTCTAAATGTTCTCGTTGCCACCGCCGTCATTAGTTTCGATGCTGTATCCAAACTCACAAACAAAAATGCCTAAAATAAGGCATTTTTTATATATATAAAAATACCCTAAAGATAGGAATAATTTGCTTATTGTAAAGCTAATTTTAGTTGGTACAATTAATTATTAAATAAAAGTCTCCTTTTTATCAAAGGGAAACGGTCCGAAATTTCGGACAGAGGGATTAAAAAAAACTATGTCTCCGACAAAACAAGAATATAATGCTGACCAAATAGTCGTTTTAGAAGGTTTAGAGCCAGTCCGAAAAAGACCAGCCATGTATATTGGATCCACCGATAGTAGGGGATTACACCATTGTTTAACCGAAATTATCGATAATTCCATCGACGAAGCCTTAGCTGGCTTTGCCAAAAATATATGGATTGTCATCCATCAAGACAACTCTGTTAGTGTGGCCGATGATGGTCGTGGTATCCCCATCGACATCATGCCTAAATACAAAAAACCAGCCGTCGAAGTTATTATGACCACTCTCCATTCTGGTGGTAAATTTGAAGGTGCCGCCTATAAAGTTTCCGGTGGTCTTCACGGTGTCGGAGCTGCTTGTGTCAGTGCTCTTTCCAAGCTTTATCAAATCGAAATTCGTCGCGACGATAAAATCAATTATATTGATTTTTCAAAAGGTGCCGTCAAAACTAAACTTACAGAAATACCCGAAACTAAAATTGAAAAACTAAAAAAAATAATTCCTAAAAAAATTACTGGCACCACCG
Source organism: uncultured Gammaproteobacteria bacterium (assembly GCA_964432085.1). Taxonomy (GTDB): domain Bacteria; phylum Patescibacteriota; class Microgenomatia; order UBA12405; family UBA12405; genus WARW01. Next base: position 10,128 of record CAYSME010000003.1, read on the forward strand.
TAACCTTCTATCCTGATCCCGAAATTTTCAAAGAAACAACCGAATTTGACGACAAGATAATTATCAAATCAATCAAAGATCGTGCCTATCTTACCTCAAAAATATTTTTTCATTTTTATGACGAACGAACCAATACTCAACATCACTACTATTTCGAAGGAGGAATTATATCTCTCATTCGTGAATTAAATAAAAATAAAAATGTCGCCCATGAGCCTATTTATCTTCAACGAGAAGAAGAAGGAATTAATGTTGAAGTTGCTATTCAATATAATGATTCTTTCCAAGAAAACACACCATCATTTGTCAACATCATCAACACTCACGAAGGTGGAACTCATTTAACTGGTTTTAAAACTGCTTTAACTAAAGTTGTTCGTGACTATGCCACTAAAAAAGAAATGTTAAAAGCCAAAGACGACACTATTACTGGTGATGATGTTAAAGAAGGACTTACTGCCGTTGTTTCCATTAAAATGGGATCAAAAGATCTCCAATTTGAAGGTCAAACCAAAGGAAAATTAGGTAACAGTGAAGTTCAACCAATTGTTAATAAAATAGTTCGAGAAGAATTAGAAATTTATTTTGAAGAACATCCCGATGTTGCTAAAGTTATTGTCGGTAAAGCTTTATTGACTATTCAAATTAGAAAAGCCGCTAAAGCCGCCCGAGATGTCATTATGCGCAAAGGTGCTTTTGAATCACTAGGTCTTCCCGGAAAATTAGCCGATTGTCAATCTAAAGATCCAACCGAAAGTGAAATTTATATCGTTGAGGGAGATTCCGCCGGCGGTTCTGCCAAGCAGGGCAGAGATCGTAAATTCCAAGCCATTCTTCCTCTTTGGGGAAAAGCTCTAAACACCGAAGGTATGAGGCTTGATAAAGTTGTTGGCTCTGACAAATTAAAAGATTTAATTGTTGCCTTAGGTATGGGAATTGGCGACACTATGAATTTTGACAAACTTCGCTACCACCGAATTATTTTAATGTCTGATGCCGACGTCGATGGTGCTCATATCGCCACCCTTTTGTTAACTTTTATGTATCGTCATTTGCCCAATCTTATCGAAAATGGTTATGTTTATATTGCCATGCCTCCGCTTTTTAAAACCAAACAAGGCAAAATTGTCCACTACACCTACACCGAAGAAGAACAAGAAAAATATCTTAAAACTATTGATACTTCAAAACCTTATGATGTCCAACGTTATAAAGGTTTAGGAGAAATGAATCCTCAACAACTTTGGGAAACCACCATGAATCCTGAAACCCGTATTCTTAAAAAAGTTACCGTTTCTGACGCTGTCAAAGCCGATGAGGTTTTTAGAATTCTTATGAGTGAAGATGTTCCACCCAGGAAAAAATTTATTCAAACCCACGCTCATTTAGCAAGATTAGACATTTAATTTAAAATGACAGACGATAAAAAAATAATTGATATTCAAAAAAATAATATTGGCAAACTCCTCGAAGTTGACATAGTTCCCGAAATGGAAACCTCATATCTAGACTATGCCATGTCTGTCATCGTTTCTAGAGCCTTACCCGATGTCAGAGATGGTCTTAAACCAGTCCATCGCCGAATAATTTATGGCATGGATAAAATGGGCCTTGGAAGTGGTGGAAAAACCTGTAAATCGGCCAAAGTTGTTGGTGACGTTTTAGGTAAATATCATCCCCACGGTGACATGTCTGTTTATGGTGCTCTTGTTCGTCTAGCTCAAGATTTTTCTATGCGCTACACCTTGATCAAAGGTCAAGGAAATTTCGGTTCCATTGATGGCGACCCTCCGGCCGCTATGCGTTACACCGAAGTTAAAATGGACAAAATAACTACTGAAATTATGGCTGATATCAACAAAGAAACTGTTGATATGGTTGATAATTTTGATGCCACTGAAAAAGAACCTTCGGTTCTTCCAACCAAAATTCCAACTTTACTATTAAATGGAGCCGATGGTATTGCCGTCGGTATGGCCACTCGCATCCCTCCTCATAATTTGAAAGAAATTTGTCAGGCTATTGATTTTATTTTAGATCACAGCCGATTAGAAAAAATAAATTCAGAAGATGAATTAAATAATCTTTTAGCCGCACCTAAAAATACTCAAGAGATGGTTTTAAGACCAGCTTTTGAATTAGCCAAAGAACATTTTAATTTCGAAACCACTGCCAACGTTGAAGATTTAATAAAATTTGTTCAAGGACCAGATTTTCCCACTGCTTCAGAAATTTATGGCAAAAGTGGAATTATTGAGATGTACACCACTGGTCGAGGCAAATTTATCGTTCGAGGTAAAACCAGCATAGAAGAAACTAAGTCTGGAAAAGTCAGAATTATTATTACTGAACTTCCATACCAAGTTAACAAAGCTGAATTAGTTAAAAAAATTGCCGATTTGGTTCGCGATAAAAAAATTATTGGCATTTCCGATCTGCGTGATGAATCTGATCGTCATGGTATCCGAGTTGTTGTTGAAATTAAAAAAATTGGCAAACCTAAATCTGTCTTAAATAAACTTTTTAAATACACCGCTCTTCAATCATCATATTCTGCCAATATGTTGGCTTTAGTTGATAATGTCCCTCAAACTTTAAACTTACGCCAAATGTTGCTTCTTTTCTTGCGCCATCGAGAAAATGTCGTCCGTCGCCGAACTATTTTTGACTTAAAAGGTGATTTAATGCGAGCTCATATTTTAGAAGGTCTTAAAAAAGCTCTTGATGTTATCGACGAAGTTATTAAAACCATTCGCGGCACCAAGCCAGATGAAGATCCAAAGCTTAAATTAATGGAAAAATTCGGTTTCACTGATCTTCAAGCTCAAGCCATTTTAGAAATGCAGCTTAAAAAACTTTCCGGATTGGAAAGACAAAAGCTTGATGAAGAATATAACGAAATTGAAAAAGCCATTGCTTACTTAACCAGTATTATCACCAAACCAGAAGTTATGGTTCAAGTTCTTAAACAAGAAAATAAAGAAATTATGGAAAAATACGGTGATGCCCGAAAAACTAAAATTTATGCCCGAGGACTAGAAGAATTTAGCGAAGAAGACCTAATTCCCAACGAAGAAGTTTTAGTCGCTTTAACCAAAACTGGTTATATTAAAAGAGTTGCTAAAGAAACTTACCACACCCAAAAACGCGGTGGTGTTGGTGTTGTCGGTATGACCACCAAAAGTGAAGATGAAATTGAATGTATGCTTTCCGTCGATACTCATGATGATCTTTTATTTTTCACCAACCGTGGTCGAGTGTTCAGAACCAAAGTTTGGGATGTTCAGGAAGGCAATCGTCAAGCCAAAGGCCAGGCTGTTGTTAATTTAATTAACATTACTCAAGGTGAAATTGTTCAGACAATTTTACCTATCAGCAAAAACACTAAAGCTAAATTTATCTTGCTCGCCACCAAAAATGGTGTTGTCAAGAAAACTTCTATCGATAAATTTAAAAATATTCGTCAAACCGGTCTGGCTTCCATTAAACTTGACCCTAACGATCAGCTTATTTGGGCTAAATTAACTGAAGGTGATAATCAAATATTTTTAGTTACCGCCAATGGTAAATGTATTCGCTTTGACGAAAAAGATTGTCGACCCATGGGGCGTCAAACCAGAGGGGTTCGAGGCATTCTTTTAAAAGAAGGCGATGTTTTAGTTGGTATGGATGTTGTTCCCAGCGGTCTTGATAAAAAAGAAAAAGGCACCTTCAGACATTTTCTAGTAGTTACTGAAAACGGCGTTGGTAAACGAACCGATGTTTATCTATATCCTTCTCAAAAAAGAGGCGGTATTGGCATTAAAGTTGCTAACCTTAGTACTAAAACTGGTAAAATTGCTACCGCTCAAGTTGTTTCCGAAATTAATGATCAAGTTGTGTTAGTTTCTAAAAAAGCTATTACCATTAAACTGCCTTTAAAAAATATCCCAACGTTAAGTCGTAATACCAAAGGTGTAATCCTGATGCGTTTCAAATCCACTGATGATAAAGTCAACGCCATGACCATTATCGACAAAAATAATTCAATTGAAGAGGAAAAAGACAAAATTAAATAAAATAAATTCGTTTTAATATAAGGGCGAGGCATGCCTCGCCCTTATATTTTTCCATTACTATAGGGTGTACATATTGGGTAAGCATAAATTAGCAAAGCAATAATTTGAGTGCTAACCTACTACATATTTTTAGTTTTACCGTAAATTAGGGACAAATTCACTAACACTAAAAAATAAATTTAGCAAATCAGTGCAGGGGAGTCATTTTAGGTAATTTATCGAAAATATAGGGTATAACTTATTTTTTTATCTGTAGGGGCGAGGCATGCCTCGCCCCATTTGAATTATTAATAATTTAATAAAAACACTTTGTAAAAATATCCATATATTTTAATAAAAAATCAACAGGGGAGTTTTTCAAACTTTTTTAAATCCATCAAATAAAAACTAAAGTTCCCTGTCAAAGAGTCTTAATCACTTATTTCCTGAATGAAACTTTTCATGAATCTCTCTAAGTCTGGCATCAGTCACATGAGTATAAATTTGTGTAGTCGCAATATTTTTATGACCTAAAAGTTCCTGGACCGATCTTAAATCAGCCCCAGACCGCAATAAATCTGTGGCCATTGAATGCCTTAAAGTATGAGGAGTAGCATCCACTGGTAAATTAGCTGTCTTCACATAATGTTTAACCAATCTTTGCACTGATCTTGCTGTTAATCTAGTTTTTTCATCACTAGACGGAATTTCATTCGGTCTTAAGTCTCGAATAAACAGAGGTTTATAATGATCTTCTCGACTCATTAAATATTTTGCGACATGATCAGCCGCTTGCTTGGATATAAAAACCACCCTGGCTCTTCCACCTTTTCCAATCACTCCAAACTCCCTGGTTTTTAAATTAATTTGATCACGATTAAGCCTGACCAATTCAGAAACACGCAATCCGGTTGAAAATAAAAGTTCCAAAATTGCCCGATCCCTAAAACCATTTTTACTAGAGGGGAGTGGTTGCACCAAAAGTCTCTCCATTTGTTGGGTATCCAAAAATTTTAAAGAATGATCCTTGACTTTAGGCACATCTAATTTTTCCGGTTGTAAAACTTTGTAATCATTCTTAATTAGCCATTTTAAAAACGATCTTAAGGCAATCACATAATACCCTTGTGTTACCAATTTCATCTCTCCGGCACTTCCCTTCTGTCTGGCCAAATAAAGTCTAAATCTTCTCACCATATCTGCAGTTATATCTTGAACCGTGCTTCTCTTATTTTTATCTCCTTCAGATAAAAATTCTGTCAAAACTTTTAGATAATGTTGATAATTTCTAATTGTTAACCTTGAACAGTTTTTTTCAATCTCTAAATGTTCTAAAAATCTTTTGATTAAAACACTCAAATCATTTTCCATAAACTATCTTACCACTTTAACCAGTTTTCATCGACATATCCAAATAATTTAATTAATTAACAGGTAATAATAATCGGAAAAATAATAATCTTCATTTCTAGAGGCTCTAGTGACGTTTTAGGTTCATTTTGCCTAACTTTAGGCATAATTATTAAACTCACCTCCTTAAAACCAGTACAGGGGAGTCAATCATAAAAATTTCAGGCCAATTAACTTTTAAAAGGCTAATCAACCAAATAGGGAATTAATTAATAAATTAAGTATTTATTAAAACTAAAAATAGATAAGTTTGAAAATTGAAAATTATAAATTGAAAATTAAATTGACAAAACCGGTACTCCCCCTGCCTAAATCTTTAGATAGAGTCGCAAAAGATACATTGTGCGACATAGCAAATTTAGTCACCCACTGCTAGGAGATAGGAATTAAAACTCTTCTCTCTTCCTTGGTTATTTTCAACCAATTATTAATTCTTATTTATTAATTAACCAATTAATTGCTATTACTCCTCCCTCTTGAGGCCTCCTCTTTGATACATTCGGTAAAAAATGAGTTTTCCACACAGACTATATCACACTATATCACCCTCCCCGTGAAAACTATAGGATATTTCGTGAAAATATTATAGGATGTTGTATATTATAGGACTCCCCTCCACCCTGCCCACTTAGCTTCAAAAATTAAAAATTATTAAACGTTTTATTAAATTTATTTTATTTTGAACCTAAACCAGTCTTTTTTTTAGAAAATTGGAATTTGAAAATTGATCATTACTCATAAATATATTTCTTCTATCCTCCCCTGTTTAAAATTTAAAAAAAATAACAATTTTAATGGAAAGATTGGGAATATTTATATATTAAATCTCATTCCTGTTTTATTAACTCATTTTTAATATAATAGTTCCATGAGTCCAATTGTTGAAAATATCTATCGTCAAGCCAAATTAAACCATAAAAAAATAGTTCTCCCAGAAATCCAAGATTCTAGAGTCAAACAAGCCATTAAAATAATAAAAGATCAAAAAATTGCCGATCTTATAACCGAATTGCCATATTCCCAATATCAAAACCAATTTTCTCAAACTCTGTTTGAACTTAGAAAAGACAAAGGTATGACCCTAGATCAGGCCCAAAAACTAATCAAAAATCCACTTTATTTTGGCACCATGATGGTTTATTCTGGTCTGGCCGATGGTATGGTTGCCGGTGCCAACAATTCAACTTCCGATACCATCCGCCCTGCTCTTCAAATTATTAAAACTAAACCATCAGAAAAAATTGCCTCTAGTTTTTTTATTATCGAAGTTCCCGACAAAAATTTTGGTGAAAATGGAACTTTTATTTTTGCCGATTGCGGTCTTAACATTGACCCTGACAGTGAAACTTTATCTCAAATTGCTATCCAATCTTCTAGATCATTTAAACAACTCATAGGTGGTACACCTAAAATTGCTATGCTTTCATATTCCACTTCTAATAGTGCCTCTGGCCCATCAGTTGAAAAAATCAAAAAAGCCATAGAATTAGTTCACCAACACGACCCAACAATAATTATTGACGGCGAAATGCAAGCCGATGCCGCTCTGGTCCCTTCAATATCCGAAAACAAATATCCCAAAAATAAAATTCAAGGACAAGCTAATATTTTAATATTTCCTGATCTTAATTCAGGCAACATCGCCTATAAATTAGTCGAAAGACTGGCTAAAGCTAAAGCTTTCGGACCTCTAATCCAGGGGTTAAACAAACCAATTAATGATCTCTCTCGAGGCTGTAGTGTTGAAGACATTGTCACCACCGTCGCTATTACTTCAATTCAAAATTAATTTCCAGCCACTCCTGTTAATATCATTCCTAAAACAGTTGCCACTCCCACCCAAACAAAAACCAGCCAAGTTTTTTTGAATAATCTTTCCCTTAAATCTGCCTGTATCAAACCGCTTATTATATAAACCATCATCACCAAATAAATTGACCCTTTAAAAATACCCACCGGTAAAAAACTTATTACCAAAGATATTTCTGAAATTAACAATGCTGGTACCATAACATAAAACCAAACATTCTTATCTTTTCCGTCATCCGGTAATTCTATTGTTACACTAAAAAAGATATACATAAAAATTATCATCGATACCACAAAAACTAAAAGCATATTCAACCAATAAGCTAATTTAAATGAAAATAAACTGTCAAACAAGAAAAAAGAAGTTAATAATAATAAAATCAATCCCACTGTATAAGCAGAACGGTATAATGGTGGAGTTCTAAAACCAATTGCCACCAAAAAAACATTCTCCACTAAAAACATCGCATAACTGATAATCCCAAAAAACAAACTATATATTAAAGTTAATAAAAAATTCTGAGGCAATAAAATCGCAAACAAAGCAAACCCAACAAAGAAAGCCACTGGCATCACCACCGACATTAAGCGAATATAAATACTTTTTTCAAACACAATCCCCAACCCAAACCAAAAACAAAAAATCACTAAAACCATTCCCACTAATAATCCATAATAATGGGACTCATAAGGTAAACTCAGAAAAAAATAAAAACCTACAGCTGCTAATAAAGATGAAATAAAATATTTAAATCTTTTCGACATTATCCAATTATACCTTTTTTTTATAATCAAATCCCGCAAAAACGTTCACCACATCGTCATTTTCTTCCAATTCTTCAATCATATCCACCACTTTCCCAACTTCATCTTCAGAATTAAGCATAATTGGATTATCTGCCCTCATCGACAATTCTGACTTCTCGATTTTTAACCCCATTTCTTCAATTTTATTTTTCAAATTATTTAAATCTTCTGGTTCAGTCAAAATTATATTTTCCTCAAAATCAGTTGCCCCAAAATCAATTAATTCTAATTGTTTATCTTCAGAAATCTCATTCTCCAACTCTATCTCCCCTACCTTTTTAAATTGAAACATCACCGAATTACTTTCACCTAAATTTCCACCATAATTTCTAAAAATCAGTTTAATTTCACTTAAAATTCTATTTTTATTATCCGTTTCGGCTTCCACCACCATAGGCACTCCAAAAGGCCCATACCCTTCCAAGGTCATTGCCACTAAATTTGCCTTTCTTTCCTCAAATCTAGAAATTAACCTATCAATATTTTCTTTAGGCATATTAACAGATTTTGCCTTATCTATGGCTACTCTCAATGCCATATTACCTTCAATATTAGTATTACCACCACCTACTCTAATGGCTGTCAAAATATCTTTTGAAATTTTAGTAAAAGCAGTACTTCTTTTTTTATCCTGGGCCCCTTTTCTGTTTTTAATATTTGCCCATTTAGAATGACCTGACATAAGTACTATATTGTATCATTGATGTAAAATCATCTCCAAAATACAACTCTATCTCATTTTCATTTAAAGTCTGATCATATTTTTTATCACAATCAAAAATTTTATTAATCATTTTCCAACCATAATTAGCCTCAACCTTATCTCCATAAACCATCAAGCATCTATCTATTTTTTCATCACTATTATCAGTTGAAACCACCGAAAAACCCGACCACTCCAGTTTTTCTGTCATAAAATTAGCCAAACCGCTTTCACTGGTGTTATTAAAAATCGATAGTCTTAATTCTTCGTTATTTAACCTACTTTCCGAAAAATCCCTTACCATAATCTCATCTAAAAATAACTTATCTTCTTGTATTGATCCATTTATTTGCTCATTTTTTAAAAACATTTTATCGTAATTTATTTTATATTTAAGCCACTTTCCAAAACCCAAATTATTAATCAAAATCGAATCTCCTCTCCAATCATCAACCGAATCTAAAAACAAAACTTTATCAACTAAAAAACCGAAATTATACCAAAAAATATCATTTGCCAACTCAACTTTTTTTTCCTTGACTAAAATATCTTTAACTTTGGTATGGTTATACCAAGATGTCCCCTGTGGAATCCAAACATCCACCTCTGTTCCCAAATTTAACACATTAATCATCTTTCTCTCATTTGAAATCGACACCAAAGACAATCCATCATTTGCCACTATCCCCAACTTATAATCTAAATTTTCGTTTCTATCCTTTTTTTTAAAAAACCCAATCAAAACCAAAACCATTAATCCCAACAATAAAATCATTCCCAAAAAAATTTTAAAATTTATTTTTTTCTCCTTTTTAATATTCCTCATATTTTTCCAAAACCTCTTTTAAATCATCTGGTAAATCTATTTTAAATTCTATTTCATTACCATTAATCGGATGTTTTAAAACTATTTCATAAGCGTGCAAAAATGGTCTTTTTAAACCCTCAATCGTTTCTCCTCCATAAACTTTATCGCCCACCAAAGGCCACCTTAAATGATTAAAATGAACCCTAATTTGATGAGTTCTGCCAGTTTTCAAATCTACCTTTAACAAACTATAGATTTTTCCATCTTTTCTATACTTTTTAATCAGTTTAAATTTTGTCAAAGCCATTTTCCCTTCTTCATCCACTCCGAACCTGGCAAAAATATATTTTGATCTGGCAATTGGCATATCTATGCTTCCTTCAAAAGAAACATCACCTCCCACTAAACAATAGTATTTTTTAGTCAATGTTCTTTCTTTAAATTGCCTTTTTAAATCCAATAAAGCCTCTTTTGTTTTAGCCACCACCACTAGTCCCGAAGTTCCCTTATCCAGCCGGTGAATTATCCCATTTCTTAGTAAATCGTTTGGTTTATTTTTCCGCAAAAAATCCTCCAATGTTCCCTCTTCTCCTTTTCTTTCTTTGGTTGTTGTCATTAATGGCGGCTTTGACACTACCATCATATATTTATCTTCAAAAATTATTTTGACCTTTTCCATATTAAATCAATTAAACAAATTAAAACTCCAAAACCTATTAACCAATCATTAATATTATTATAAAGCCCAGTTCCCAAAAAATTCCAATAATCATGAACATATCCAAAAATAATCCTCTCTATTAAATTTAAAAATCCGCCAATAAAAATTAACCAATAACCCCGCCCTTTTTTAATTGCTAAAACCAAAAACAAAACCACAAAAATCACACCCAAAATCACAAAAAATATCCCATTAATTCCAAAACTTATTCCATAGTTTCTAATCATTTTCCCTACTGCACTTAATACAAGTAGTGGCTTCCGGCCTTACTGCCAATCTATCAGTATCAATCATCTTTCCACACTTTTCACAAATTCCATACTTACCTATCTTCATCCTGGTCAACGCTGTTCTAAATTGAGCAATTTGTTTACTTAAAAATTTGGTCTTAACTTCATTATCAAAATGTCCAATCTGTTCATCTACATCTTCTTCCAAAGAATTTTCTCTGGTTCTGTTCTCATCCATAAACGGATCCTCTTTTTTAAGTTGCTTTTTCCTTCTTTTTAAAGTAACCAATTCCCTTTCCAAAAACAATTTAATCGGCAACAACAACCGACTAGGGAAACTTAAGTTTTCTTTATTTTTTTCTTCCTTCATATATATCTCCTAAGATACACAATTCTATTATAGAAAGCAAACTAATAACCCAATATAAAATCGAAAAAATTAACCTAACTTTAAGATAAAGACCTAAAAAACCAAGCAGTAAAAAAGATAAAAACATTGTAATTAAAAAGGCAAAACCTTTTTTGCCACTTTTATACCAAGTCAAAGATCTGTATTTATTTTTTGCCAGTTTAACCAAAAACAACATCAAAACAATAAATAACAAATACATACCAATCTTAAGGTCTAATCTTGTCCTTATAAACTCATCCGATAATAAAAAGACCATTAATATTAAGTTGTTAACTAATCCATCTTCTAAAAAAGGAATAATTTTCCAACTATTCATTCTAGAAAAAACTGCACCAATTATTAATAAAACCAAAAATCCACCAACATAATCCATTCCTGGTTTATTCCACACCGAAAACCAACTAGTCCAATTATCATTCCAAATGCCAAAATTAACCAATCCATAGATTACTCTTCCCCCCACAAAAAAACTCAACAAAGCTAACCAAGAATAAATTACTATTTTATTTTCTTCATAATTTTCCCTCAAATTTCTCCAAGTCAAATAAACAAAAAATATTATTCCCAAAACTCTAATAATTCCTAGAATCATACCCTATTTTACCATTTTCAAGTTGTGCCGAAAGAGGGAATCGAACCCCCATGGTGTTGCCACCACACGATTTTGAGTCGTGCGCGTCTGCCAGTTCCGCCATTTCGGCTAAAAGTAAACTTATTATCTCACAACCAAAGCTATTTATAAAACTTATCTTTTCCCCAATTTATAACATTGTTTTGAATATAATTTTTGATTATTAATAATTGTTCTTTATCTTTTATGATTTCATCATGAAAACGGGGTTGCCAAGCGAAAAATAAATTATTTTGATTACAAATACGTTTTATTGATGATTTAAATTGATTTATTAATTTGGGAATTTCTTGTTTGGATTTAATGTTTATCGTTTTAAAAAAATCTGGATGGTTTTTGTGTAAATGTATAACAACTGATTTTATTTTATTTTCATGTAGAGACGCCCCGCTGGGCGTCTCTACAGGGGTGCCAAATAATTGAATTAATAAATGTATATGGTTTGGCATTATTACGTATTTATGTAATTTAATATTTTTTCGTATTTCAAATGTTTTTAATAATTCAGATTTAGTTATTATTCCCATTTTTGATAATTCCATTTTATTATTAATAATTTTTCCAAAGAAATTATTATGGTTATAAGTACAGATGGTAATAAAGTAATACCCGGGAGTGGAATAATTCCAATTGGTTAAACGAGGTGAATTGGCGCGATATTTATCAGAAAATTTATTATTAAAAACGTCATCCACATTTTATTGTAACATTTCAAACAATCAATTTTATTGTTTCTTTTCCACATCAAAAAAGCTAACTTGTTTTCCATTGAAATATAAATTAAAACTGCCTGTTGGACCATTTCTATGTTTCTCCACACTACACGTCACCATTTCTCTAACCTCTTCGTCTTCTCTATATAAAAAGAACACCACATCAGCATCCTGTTCAATACTTCCCGATTCTCTTAAATCAGACAATCTTGGCCGACCTCCCCTCGCCTCCATAGCCCTGGATAATTGAGCCAATGCTAAAATCGGTACTTTTAATTCTCTGGCTAAATTTTTTAACCCTTGAGAAATTTCCGACACTTCTTGTACTCGATTATCTCGAGTACTCCCATGCATTAACTGCAAATAATCAACCACAATAAATTTGATTCCCTTGTCCACCTGAAGTCTTCTGGCTTTAGTTCTTAATTCTGTTACTGTTAATCCTGGAGTATCATCAATATAAAGTGGGGCTTCTGCTAAAACACCCATTGCTTCAGATAAACTGTCAAAATCATTAACCGACAACTGCCCTGTTTTTAATTTCCATGCATCAATTAATCCCTGTCTTACCAATAAACGATCAACTAACTCTTCTTTACTCATTTCCAATGAAAAATAACAAACTGGCAATTTCTTTTCTACAGCCACATATCTGGCAATATTCAATCCAAAAGCCGTTTTACCTATACCTGGTCTTGCTGCCAAAATTAATAAATTACTATCCTGCATTCCAGCCAAAACATTATCCAATCCATTAAAACCACTTGGAACTCCTCTTAATCCTGTTCCCATTTTTTGCAGTTCATCTAATCTATCAAAGCTCGCCGTTAACACTTCTTTCAACGAAGTAGGCACTGTTTTTAAATGTTTCTGCGATAAAGAAAAAATTTCTTGTTCGGCTATATCCAATAATTGATCTGCCGGTAAAGTCGGATCAAAAGCCTTTTCTGTAATTCTTCCAGAAGCCGAGATTAATTCTCTTTTGGCTGATAACGATTTAATAATATGTCCATAACTTTCCACGTTTGCTGCCGTCGGCACTTCACTTGCTAATCTGGTCAAAAAACCTTTACCTCCAATTTTTTTTAATACATTCAATTCCTTTAATTTCTCTGCCACGGTCACAATATCAATCGGCATTCTTTCTTCATAAAGCTTCATCATTGCCTCATAAATCTTGCCATAATTTGAATTATAAAAATGTTCCGGTCTCAAAAATTCTGACACACTTAAAACCGCATCATTATCAATCAAAACTGATCCCAACACGCAAATTTCCGCTTCTTCCGAACTGGGCGGTAATCGAATTGCATCTGTTGCCATAACCGTATTATACCTTCTTTAGTACCTTCAATTCCATTCCATCTGGTAAATCATCTTTATCAACTTTCAAAGAATCCACTGGTTCCAACCCTTCCTGATCTGCCTGATCTAAAAATTTATCTAAACCAGAATCACCGTTATCATCATAACCTATTGGAATTAAATAATTCACTCCCCATTTTTTAGCCCAATCTAAAACTAATTTTGCACTTGAACTGTCTTTTATTAAAACTGGAGCCAGCAACACATCAGCCGAATCAATCTTTTCGATTCTTTTATCACTCAAAGATTCATCTAAATCTCCTAAAACCACCACTTTAATCCCATCAATATAAATAACATAAAGAGTATTATCTCCACTTGCTGGATATCCATTTATTTCCACCCCTCCAACTTCATATTCACCCGGAGCTCGAATTAAAATTTTATCACCAGAAAAACCCATTCCGTCATATTTTTCTGATGTAAACAGAAAAATTCTAGATGGATATTTATTGTCTTCTCGTCTATCTTCATTTGGATTAATCAAAATATTTTCTTTTTTACCTTTTAAATAAACTGAGTTTTTTTCTAAAAATTTTATTTCCATATGGCTTAATTCTATCACCAACTTCTGACTTTTTGTGATATCATCTATATTAATCCATGATAAAAGAGTATCTTCTTACTATTGTCCTCGGGACCATTTTTGGACTCGGTGTTACCGGAGCTTATTTTGCTCTTAATAAAAACAATAGTAACAACACTACTAATATTTCTCCAACCCCCACTTCCACCGAAATGTCCACTAAAATCTCCATCACTCCAACAGTTTCTGCTACTCAAACATCTATAAAAATTACTTCTCCAGAAAATAACACTGTTATTTCATCATCTAAAATCAACATTAAAGGCGATGCTAAACCCAACAGTCTTATTGTTATTTCCACACCATCTAAAACATTTAGCGATAAAAGTAATTTTAATGGCGTTTTTAATATCAGTGTTGAACTTGATGATGGTTTTAATTTAATAAAAATTAGCAGTATTGACCCGGATGATAATCAAGATCAAGCCGAGTTAGTTCTCACTTATTCCACTGCTAAAATTTAATTTTATGTCCTTATTTTTAATACTTTTCCTTTTTCTAATCCGTCCCACTAATTCCTTTGCTCAAAATACTACTGTTACTCCAACTATAGATCCTAAAGCAGAAGAAATTAAAAAGATGAATGAAAAAATAGTTCAGGATATGCAAACTGAAACTAATACAGTTTCCACTACCACTCCAAAATCTGTTGTTGGTACTATCTCTCAAATTAAAGAAGACCAAATAATTGTTGATGATAATAATAAAAATAAAACCATCAACATCACCAGTGACACCGTTTATGTTGATGCTAAAAAAAATAAGACAAAATTAAGCAATCTTAAATCAGGACAAGTAATTTTATCTATGGGTTACTACAATGAAAGTGGTAATTTCACCGCCAAAAGAATTGTTGTTACCTCTTTAGAGGCTATTCAAAATAAAAACGAAATTATTTTTGGAACTATTGCTGATATTTCCCAAACTACCAATGTCTTAGTTTTAATTCCACTAAAAAACAAAAACACTCAATATCAAATTAAAACCGATTCTAAAACTGAAGTAGTTGATAAAAGCGGAAATAATCTAACTGTTAACAAACTAAAATCTGGTCAAAAAGTTGTTGTTGTTATTCAACCAGACGCTAAAATTTCCAACACTTTCGACGTTTCTAAAATAATTACCATCGATTCCTCTCCTATTTCTCCTACCCCAACTCCAAAAAATAAATAATGTATAATTACAGTGTTTTTCGTCCTTCGCACGTTTAAATCATAATAAAAGAAAGGGTGTTTGCGTTGTTAAAATTTATTAAAAGTTTTTTGGTCCTCGTTCTCGTTTTTAGTTTTTTAATCCCACTTGCTAATGCCGAAGATCCAATCAAACCAACCTTTACTACCACCGCTACTCCTTTTGGAAACAGCATCATCGTAAAAATTTCGGGGGCAGACATCGATCATGCTGCCATCATTTCCGATGATCAATCAAAATGGATTGGAAATATGATCGGTTATGGTTCAAATTGGACCTATACCATCACCGATCTACAACCAGAAACTGTTTATAATTTTTTTGTAAAAGCCAGTTCAGTTAATAACGGCTCCAATAACAGTCCATTGGAAAATGTTACTTGGCAAAATGTCACTGTAACTACCCCAAAAATTAAAACCATCACATCTTTACCAAATTCAGGCATGATGTGCCTAACCTTTGACGATGGTTATGGTACATCTTATATTAAAACCATTCTTGATTGCCTTCGAGAAAATAACGTTCAATGTACTTTTTTTATTATTGGAAGTCAATTAAAAGCTAACCCTGATCTCTGGCAACAAGCCATTACCGATGGTAATGAAATTTGTTATCACAGCATGCTTCATGAAGATTTAACTTCGTATTCTAATCAAAAAATTTTAGATGACATCACTAAATGGAACGCTACTGCCAAAAAAGTATTAGGTGACGATTATATTATTCCCCCACTCGCCCGTCTTCCTGGAGGCAGTGGAAATAATTCTAAAAGAATTTTAGAATTATTCAACAGTATTGGTTATAATGTTATCGGTTGGAACAGTGATACCTATTACGATGTTATTAGAAAAGACTCCAAAGCCAGTCCACAAAAAATAGCCGATTATGTTATTAAGATGGCTTCTGTTGGTACTATAAGTCTTCAACATTTTAATAAATACGACGCACCATCAGTTTCACTCTACATCGCCACTTTAAAAGAAAAATACTCCCTCGGAAAAATTTCTGACGCAATCACATTATCTTTTAACACCCTTCCAAGTTAAAATTAAAAAGCACCGAATATATTGTTGTTTTACAACAGTAGACCTCGGTGCTTTATTTTTTTAAAAAAATCCCAAAGCTTGATATAATAACAAGCAATCAACCTGGTGGTATTAGCTCAATTGGTTAGAGCGCAGCTCTGTGAAAGCTGAGGTTGTCGGTTCAAGTCCGATATACCACCCTTAAAAATTTAGCTCAATTGGTTAGAGCGGTCCGAAACTTCGGACAGGTTGAAATTGTTTATTCAAGTCCGATATACCACCCCAATCATCTGTACCACTTCTTTTTTTTCCTTAGGCCACAACATTGATTCTGGACTTCCAAAAAAATTTTCATCCCTTTGCATAATCGGTTCCAAACAAAAATAATTGTTATCAAAAATCTTATTACCCGTTTCCTCCAAAAACCCAGTCCACAATTTTGCATAATCAAACCCTATTAATTGCCAATTAATCAAAGGTTTTCCTGAAATATTCAACTTATTTAACGGCCTTAAATTAATAAAATCATTTTGTTTTATTCCTAAACTTAAATCAAAATCATTCAACATTGTCCCCTCCCAACCCAAATCACTCGACCAATAATTATGAATTGCCACATTAACTGGTTTTTCAACCTCACCTTTATTTTCAACCACCACTTTCTGATTGAAATATTCTTCACCGTTAAAAGAAAAAAATTGATGTACATCTAATCCATCTTTCTCACACTCTATATCTATTAAATTTTCTGTCTGCTGAACTAATTTCCATGACTCGTTTCTAAAAGGGCCATGAGGTGGCAGATTAAATTCTTTAACCCCTTCCATATTAAAATTAGGAACACATATATGAGTATTACCTTTCTTACCGTCAATTCTTTCAAAACTTCCCAATATTAAAACTCCCCTATTTTTTAGACTCACAATTCTCCCACCTTCCAAATCCACCTCCAATTCCCAATCTTTAGAATTTAATTGAATCGTACCCATTAATTAAATTTTACTTTAAAACAACGGTGGTGTAAAATACCACTGATGACTAAAACACGTTTAAGCAAAAACCATCATCACACTGACTTTTAAGTTGGTGGTTTTAGCGTGTCAAAATTAATCCCGCCAACGAGCGGGTTTTTTAGTATCAAATATCAACCCGGTCCTATTTCAATAAGGTCTTTTATTTTAAATGTTAAAATCAACTATGACACAAATTAAACCACAAACTCTAAAAGGTTTTCGCGATTTTCTTCCCAAAGAAATGACCGTTAGAAACTACGTCAAAAATACTTTAACTCAGCTTTTTGAAAGCTACGGTTTTTTGCCGCTTGAAACTCCTGCTCTTGAATATGCCTCAGTTTTAAAAGGCAAATATAGCAACGAAACCGATGATAAACTCGGTTATTTTTTCAAAGACAATGGCGATCGAGACATCGGTCTTCGTTATGATTTAACCGTCCCCACTGCTAAAGTATTAGCCATCTATAGTAATAATGAAATTCAACTTCCATTTAAGCGATATCAAATCCAACCAGTTTGGCGCGCCGAAAATACTCAGCGTGGTCGTTACCGAGAATTTATCCAGTGTGATATAGATATTTTTGGCAGCACCTCCTCCATCGCTGACGCCGAAATTATTTCGATAATTTATGCTGGCACCCAAAAATTAAATTTTAAAAATGCCTTAATTAAAATTAATAGCCGATCCATTCTTTTTGATATTTTATCTAAAAGTAATGTTCAAGATAATCAAAACTTAATACTACAATCTATCGATAAAATGGACAAAATAGGTGAAGATGGAGTAAAAAATGAGCTCAATCAAAAAGGCCTATCCACTACCCAAATTAATGATATTTTCAAATATATCAAAATAGCACAACCAGATGAAAACCTAAAACAGATTTTTTCTAATTTAAAAGCTCTAAATATCCCCGACACCGCTTATATTTTTGACCCTACCCTCGTCCGCGGATGTGACTATTACACCAGCACTATTTTTGAAGTTGCCGTCACTGAGCCAAAAGTTGGTGCCATTGGCGGTGGTGGTCGTTACGATAATTTAATTAAAACTCTCGGTGGTCCCGATATTCCCGCTGTCGGTTTTTCTTTTGGTTTTGAAAGAGTCGTTGATGTTATTCAAGAATTGAATTTACTACCAGAAATTAGTCAGTCAAAAATTAAAATTTTAATTGCCAATTTTGGTGATGAAACTAAATCAGAAATTTTAGAATTATTCTCTAAACTGCGACAAAATAGTATTTCATCAATCATTTATCCAGACTCTGATAAACTCGGCAAACAAATAAAATATGCCGATAATTTAGGTATTCCTTATTTAGCCATCATCGGCACTGACGAAGCTAAAAACAATCAAATAACTCTTAAAAATCTTAAAACTACTGAACAAAAACCCGTTAATTTTGAAGAATTAATTAAAATTTTAAAATAAAAATGATAAAAACTATTATTTTTGATGTTGGTGGAGTTTATTTAAAAGGCAGTTTTATCGATTTTGTTAATAAATCAAGAAAAATTCTAGGCGTAGATGAAAAATTTTATGCTGATAAAGAAGTAACTTTTGATAAAAAATTTAATGAAGGGAAAGTTTCTGCCAAAAAATGTTTTCAAAAATATTTTTCTGTACCAATTTCTGATTCTCAAATGAAACAAATAATAAAAATTTGGACCTCCACTTGGAAACCAACAAACTCTATGACTAATCTGGTTACCAAACTAAGCCAAAATTACCAACTAGCCATTCTTTCTAATTCAGACCCTTTAAATTCACCAAATTATTATAAAAAAGGTTGGTACCAATATTTTGATCCAATTGTTTTATCACACGAGGTTGGAATTTTAAAACCAAATAAAAAAATTTATCAAATACTTTTAAGTAAATTAAAGTCAAAACCATCAGAATGTGTTTATATAGATGATCAAATAGATTGCCTTAAACCAGCTCAAGAAATGGGTATAAATACTATTTTATTTAAATCCCCCATCCAATTGAAAAAAGATTTAAAAAATCTTGGAATTTCCCAGTAGAGACGCCCCGCGGGGCGTCTCTACTTTTTTTACAGTTTTTCTGATATAATAACCCCTATGAAACAAGGAATCCATCCACAATATTACGATAATTGCCAAGTCAATTGTGTTTGCGGCAATAAATTCACCACCGGTTCAACCTTAGAAAAAATCGATGTTGAAGTCTGTTCTAAATGCCATCCTTTCTTTACTGGTCAACAAAAATTCGTTGACATTAAAGGCCGCATCGACAAATTCAATGAAAAAGTAAATCAAGGTAAAAAATATGCTGCTACTAAAGCTACTAAAAAAGAAACTAAAAAATCAAACTAGTTTAACCTAAATTTATGTAAGGGCGGACCGATGTGTCCGCCCTTTAATATATAATCAAACTATGCCAAACATTAATCAAAATATCGCCATCATGGAATTTCATCCAGGTCCCGGAGGTCAAGAGGCCACCATTTGGGCCAATGACTTAATGAACATGTATACCCGCTATGCCAACAAAGTTGGTTGGAAGGTTATTCAACTTGACGAAAATATTATTCAAATTTCTGGTTTTGACGCCTACAACCAATTAAAATACGAAGCCGGCACCCACCGTGTTCAACGAATTCCAGTCACTGAAAAACGAGGTCGTATTCAAACTTCAACTGCTTCCATTGTTATTATGCCTCAAATCGAATCCAAAGAAATTAATTTTAGTATGGATGATGTGGTTATTACCGCCAGCAGAGCCGGTGGTAATGGTGGTCAAAACGTTAATAAAGTTTCCACTGCTGTTCATCTAGTCCATAAACCAACTGGTTTAATGTTTGACGTCCGAACCGAACGTTATCAACAGCAAAATCGAGAAATCGCCCTCAAACTTCTTCAAAACAAGCTCTATCAAATGGAAGAAGAAAAAAAACAGGCCGAAATCTCAGCCGGTCGTGCTGGTATTAGTCAATCAGGACGAGCCGATAAAATCCGAACATATAATTACCCCAGAAATCAAGTAAAAGACCACAGGATAGAAAAATCTTTTAATAACTTAGATTCGATTATGCAAGGCAATTTAGATGATTTATTACTAGAACTCACCACCCTCGACCAACCGATTGAAGAAAAGAAAGACTAACTCTGTTTCTTTTCCAACATCACCCTCACCTCTTGCTCCACTTTATCTCTCATAATTTTTAAAATCACCGTTTGTCCAATTTTTTTATTATTAATCATTTTTACTAACGCACCATCATCACTTGTATCTATTTCCTCACCATCAACTTTAATAATAAAATCCCCTATTTTAATATCCGATTTACTGGCCGGACTATTTTCCAAAATACTTTGTACCAAAGCCCCTTTTTGACTACCACTCGAAATCATTTTATAACCCACGCCCAAATATGGCCTTTCAAATTCGCCAGTTTTTCTAAAATAATCAATGGAATCTTTAACTAAGTTTATTGGCAATGCAAAGCCAATATTTTGACCATTAGCTGAAACCGCCACATTAACCCCAATCACTTGCCCACTCGAGTTAAACAAAGGACCACCAGAATTACCTGGATTAATTGCCGCATCAGTCTGAATCACATTTTCCAGCTTTTCCGAATATTCAGCCGATCCTGCTGTAATTCCTCTACCTAATCCAGATACTATTCCTTTCGTTACCGTCGATCTAAATTCTCCCAATGGAGTTCCAATCGCAATTACCGATTGTCCCACCTTTAATTTATCAGAATCACCCAATTCCACCGCTATTAAATCCTGAGCCGGCCGAAGGACCTTAAGTATGGCTAAATCATTTAATGGATCCCTATAAATATTTTTAACCTCCACAACTTCATCTTTTCCAATGACTACCTTATAATTTAAAGTCGTATCTGCCACCACATGTTTATTGGTCACCACTAATCCATCACTAGTTACAATAAATCCACTTCCCACATCCCGACTAGTCTCTATATTTGAAGCCGAAATAGTTACCACACTTGGAGTTGCCAACTCAACCACTTTTGTCACAACCGATTCCTCGTCTACGATTTGAGTCTTAATTATATTTTTCTTTTCTTTCAAAACAAAACTAATCTGATAAACCAACCCCATCACTAACATTCCTAAAATCAATCCAATTAAAATTCCTTTTTTATTTTTCATTACTATTTAAATATTTCTTCAATTGCCTTATCCAATTGAACATCAGTTTTATCAGTGTCACTGGTTTTCACCTCCACATCCGGCACAATTCCTTCTCCATGTATATTTTTTCCACTTGGCAATAACCATTTTGCAATGGTCACATGTAAACCACTACCATCGGCAAAATCTTCTGGCTGTTGCACTGTTCCCTTACCAAAACTTTTTACCCCAACCAATCTTGCCCGATTATATTCCTTAAGTGCTCCTGCTAAAATTTCTGAAGCTGAGGCTGAACCGCCATTGATCAGTACCACCAATTTTTCATTTAATAAATTTCCATAACCTTTTTCTACATCATATTTTTCTTTTTTACCATCATATGACTGTTGAGTCACAATCGTTCCTTCCTTAACAAAATCAGAAGCCACTAAAACACTGGCCTGTAAATATCCACCAGGATTATTTCTTAAATCCAATATTATTCCACCCAAATCCTTTTCTGATTTAATTTCACTTACTTTTTCCGGCCAATCTTTAAATAAAGTTTCAGTAAATTGATTAATCGTCACCACAGCAACTTTTCTCTTTTCAGTCGTCGAAGCTTTAGTGAAGTCGATCCAATCCAAAGTTATATTTGGCACTGTAATTGTGTCCCTTTTCAAAACCACATCAAAATAATCACTCTTGCCCTCACGATACATTTTTAAGGTTACTTCAGTTCCAACTTCTCCTCTAATCAAAGTCAACGCCTCGTTTAAAGAAATGTTTGTCGTATCCTTATCAACATTATTTTTTTTATCGGTTATATGCAATATTAAATCGCCTGCTTTTACACCTGCTTTATCCGCCGGAGTGCCTTTTAACGGAGCCATTACTGCCAATATCCCATCTTTATAGCCTAATGAAATTCCCACACCTCCAAATTCACCCGCCAAACTCTCATTAGTGCTCTTATTTTCATCCGGATTTAAAAACACCGTATACGGATCCCCTAATGCCGCCACCATTCCCTTAACAGCACCATACTCCAAATTTTTATCTACAATTTTGTCTTTTTCTAAAAATAAATTATTCAACTCATTTTTCACTTTCCACATTAAAGTTAAATTTAATTTATCGCCGGTTTCACTTGTAACCACCCCAGAAGTATCCCTCCCAATCTTAAAACTTACCAAAGAAACAACGGACAATAAGGCCAAAACTATAAATAAATTCCTAATATCTTTAAATTTCATCATCTATTCTAACACCAATAACAATTTATCCATCCTAGCATTTATCAACATCTTTCTTTTTTTGCCCAAATTTTCTTTCATAAAATCATCCCAAATCTCCTTTTCCAACCTTAACACCGGAATATCTATATCCACTTCTTTAATCTCATCATTTCCTAAAACCACCACCGCATTGGCTCCAATCACTAAAGCCTTCAACAAAAAAGCCCTATCTAAATTTTCAGTAAATAAAACCGCCTCACCCATTTCATAATTAAGCATTTTAATATCATTCATAATTTTTATCTCTCCTTCTCCCCAGGTCTTTAATCCATTTAAACCCTGCCCTGGATATTCTTTCGCTTTAAACTCCAAAACCATTTTTCCATCTTCTATTTTTCCAACCTTAGCATCAACCGGTGAAAAAACTTCCTTTTTCTCGTCTTCAACTCTCTCTATTTTCAAATTTTTAAATTCATCAAAACCTAAGCAGATACCAGACATAGGAAAACATATATCTTTTTTAAAAGCTCCGGTTTTACAAAAAAGATCACCTTCAGATACTGTTTTCTCATTAAAAAAATTATTCAACTCCTCTCTCTTCTCTTCACTCATTTTCGCCAAATTACCACTATAATCAAAAGTTTCCACTAAATGACTGTTAAAAACGGCTAATTTTTGTCCTTTCTCTACTTTATCTCCAACATCAACTAAAATCTTTGCCTTAATTGGCAGTTTAATTGTCCATGTTCCTTTATCTTTAACCTTCATCTATTTATTATAACCAAAAAATCTCTTAAATATTCATCGGGTTCTCTGTAATATATTTTTTGATCATTAAATATTCTTTTTCATTCCTAATGATTCGTTCATAATAATTTCGTTGCCATAATTTAAAACCAATTTCCTTTGATGTATTCATTTTCAAATATCCAATAATATTGGATAATAATGATCTATGTAGGGGCGATTCATGAATCGTCCCATTATTTAAATTAAAATTAATTTTATTAATATTCATTTTGGGCGAATCATGATTCGCCCCTACAATTTTAATGATCATGTGTAAATGATCTGGCATTATTTGGTAATCATCAATTCTGATTTTAAAACGATTTATTAAATTTAATAACCAAATTTTACATATCAAACCATTTTTGTTTAAAATCATCTGACTATTTTCAATTTCCCCAAAAACATTTTTACGATTTTGAACACACATTGTCACAAAATAATAACCGTTACCTGAATAATCATAATCGTTTAAACGAATCGATCTTCTGTGATATTTCACACGTTAATAATACCAAAAACCCCTCTTTTCAAAGGGGTTTAAAATCAATTTAAAAACGAGATTTATTGTGTTGTAAAAGGCAATAAAGCTAAATGTCTGGCTTGTTTAATCGCCTTAACCAATTTTCTTTGATGTCTGGAACAAGTTCCACTAAATTGAGATCCAATAATTCTAGATCTAGCAGATAAATACTCCTTCATTTTTTCATAATCCTGCCAATTAGGATTTGTATCAGTTTTACAAAAAGAACAGCCTTTTTCTCGACCTCTTCTCTTTGCAGCTAATATATTATCTTTTTTGCTTTTTTTAATCATATCCTCTCCTTAAAAAGGCATTTCTTCAGCCTTCTTTTCTTCAGTAACTTCTTCAGTGGTAGTTTTTTCTTCCGTAACTGGAATTTCACCCAAATCATCCGGAATCACAATATCTTCCATTGGAGCATCTTGAGTTTCAAGTGGTAAATCTGCCTCACCGCCTAAATCACCAGTTACATTATGTTGATCATTACTAACACCTTTATTATCAAGAATCACCATATCATCAATGATAATTTCTGCAATTTGTTTTTTATTATTTTCTTGATCGACAAAATCTCTGTATTGAATTCGACCGTCGACATAAACTCTTCGACCTTTTGATAAAAGTTGTGAACAAAGTTCAGCTAATTTATTCCAAGCCACAATTCGGTGAAATTGAGCATCTTCTTTTCTCTCACCTTGTTTGGTTACCCAAACTCTATTAGTAGCTAAACCGAAAGAAGCTACTGCCATACCGGCTGGAGTATATCTTAACTCTGGGTCACGAGTTAAATTACCTATTAACATTACCCTATTGAGACATCTACTTGGCATAGTTTTATTTACCCCCACAACTGCGGGGTCTCCTCATTTCTTTAAATTTTTAATATTAAATAACGAATAATATTTGTTTCTCTGTCTAGTAAAAGATTAAAGTCTTTTACTTTTAAACTTTCTTTAGACTCTACGTCTAAAACCCAAAAATCACCTTTATCATGATCTTGTATTTGATAAGCTAACTCTTTAAGACCCATATGATCTTTATTAGTTATCTCTGCCTTATTACTTTCTAACCAAGAATAAGCCTTATTCAAAACTTTTTCTTTGTCTTCAGTCTTTGGACTTAAAACTATTATGATTTGATATTGATATTTACTTCCTTTCATGAACTCATTATATTAACATATTAAGCGTAATCTAACAATTACTTTATTTTTTTTATTGTACATTGATTTTCCAAATCTTCAACTAGATATCCTTTGTTTTTAATAATTTCCCTTAATCTATCAGATTCAGACCAATTTTTATCATTTCTAGCCACTTTTCTTTCTTCCACCAACTCTAAAATTTCTTCAGGAATAGTTTCTTCTTTTCTTGAG
>CAYSME010000004.1:0-27536 GCA_964432085.1 uncultured Gammaproteobacteria bacterium
AACCCCTGACCTTCCCCATGCCATGGGGACGCGCTACCAACTACGCTATGGGCCCTAAGGTTCCTTATTCTATCAAAAAAATTTTTGTGTTACCATTTACTTAATCAATTAAAAATTAAGATTCTTGTTTTATTCGTAAATCATAAATCTTGAATCATAAATCTTTCTCTTAATATGATCAACAAAGCCATTATTACCGCCGCTGGTCGCGGCACCCGTTTCTTACCAGTTGTTAAAGGTTATCCAAAAGAGCTCATTGCCATCCTCGATAAACCTAATATTCAAATCCTAGTTGAAGAAATCATCGGCGCCGGTATTAAAAATATTTGCATTGTTCATCGCCCTGGCGAAACCTCCATTGAAAAATATTTTACCCCTGATCTTGAATTGGAAAAATATCTCCAAGCCAATAATAAAATGGAATTTCTCCAAAGCCTTCAAAAAATCTGGTCTGAATCAAAATTAGAATTTGTTGCCCAAGGAGACGATCTTCCCTATGGCAACGCCTCTCCAGCTATCTCCGCCAAAGATTTCATTGGTACAGACGATTTTGCCTATGTTTTCGGAGATGATTTAATAATTGAACAAAATCCAGGTCAGTATTTAGCCAAAATGATCTCTACTTTTGAAACCAATCATGCCGACACTGTCGTCTCCACTCAAGAAATGCCCAGTAGTGAAATGAAACGCTATGGAGCCATAGTCCCCCACACCAATCCCACAGTCCCCAATCAAATCAGCGGCATTTTGGAAAAACAAGATCCAGCCCCATCCAATTTCGCTGTTCTAGGCCGCTACGTAGTCTCAAATAAGGTCATGGATATTCTCAAAACTCAAGGCCTATCCAAAGACAATGAACTTTGGTGGGCTGATGCTGCCAACACTCTAGCTCAAAATGGTATTGCCATCAATGAACCCATCATTAACGGTGTTTGGATGACCACAGGCGACCCCATCCGCTGGCTTAAAGCCAACATTGCCTTTGCCCTAAATGATCCCAAATACAAAGACGATCTAACCCAGTTCATCAAATCTCTTTAAATTGACTTAAATTCAATAAAATTGTACAATCCGCCACAGTCTTATTTAATCGCAAATTTACAATTTAAAGGAGTGCTAACGGTGAAATTCAAGCAGCTAATTCATTCATTTGTAGCTAATTTTGGATGGCCATGCATCATATTCATTTATGCCTTAATCAGGCTAATGGTTCCTTTCTCAGAAAAAAACTTAATTTCAAGTTTTAATTTTCAACTCATCGCCGTTTTAATTCTATTTTTTATGAGCATCATCCTTAGCATTAGCTATAAAAAAAAGAATAGATTATTTGATATAGTAGAACCAATTTCGGTCAGTTTGTTTATATTCACCATTATTTTATCCATCTTACCGTTATTTTTGAATCAATAAATGAAAAAGGAGTTCTCTTTATGAAAGAAAAAATTCGCCAATTCATAGCAGAAAAAAATAACCCGAAAAACAGAGCAACAGTTTATACCGTAGCAGGCGCAATTGCACTCATCATAATAATCATATGGATCACCTAATTTAACAAAACCCAAGACTGTGCGCGGTCTGAATCAATTAAAAACCCGATTCAGACCGCAATTTCCCTTTTAAAACATTTTTTACCTTAACTAGCTTTGAAATTTATTACATACATATTAAATAAGTATTTTTATATAAATCAAAAAAACCTATAAATAAATATTTACAGACGTTAAATAACCTTAAATCCCTATTTTGTGCCTAAATAATAATCAATTTGCCTATTGACATAGGCCTATAATAACACTATAATACACTTAGAATTAATCAAATAATTCGTACTTTTATAAAAAGAAATTGTTCAAAGGAGAGATTCTGAGTGTGCCTGTCCCGCTACTGCGGGAGCAACTCGCTTACACCCTGTTTCTCCTTTGAATAATTAAATTAAATCCAAAGGAGAGATTTGGAGTGTGGCTCCTCTAGAGTTTCGCACCCCGTTTCTCCTTTGAATTTAAAACACTTTAAAAAATCCCCACTGTCCGGGGATTTTTTGATATTTTTATCCTATAACTTGACTTTTTAATCCTATAATGCTAAAATCCGCCACAATAATCTTTTTTAGATTATTGACTAGCGTTTAGTGAAAAGCAGGCATTTGCGCTTACTTTCCCCTCTTCGCAGTACATTCACAATCCGTAAGATTTTATTTAGTTCAAGTAAGTCTGATATTTGAAAAATATTTTTATTTTTCAGCTACCAGACTTACTTGAAAGAGTATATTTGGACCATTGAAGCATGGGAAGTCTTTAAGACAGGCCCGCTTCGGAAAGGAGTTATAAATGAGGTGCTATGAGTACTAAACCAGCTAAAACCTGCAATTCATGTCTATCAGAAACTCGTAATTCTCAAGCTATCTTTTGTTGGAAATGTGGAAAACCATATGATCAAAAAAATATCAAACAAATTTTGACTTATATGAAAGGAAAAATGATTACTATGTTTAAAAAATACGTTCTTCCGATTCTCGGTTTCTTTGGTGCTTTGTTCTGTCTCATCATCAGTATAGTAAATCTTCCCATTCTCATGGGCAGTCTCGCTATCATTTGTGTCATCGGTGCCTCTCTTGGAATAATCGGGGCAATTTTTGTCCTTATCTCCAGATGGTCAGAAGCCAGATGGATTAACGCTAGTAAAAACTGGATTTGTATCGTTGGTCTTTTTTTATTCCTCTTAACACTTTTAGTTTGGGGTTGTTTTAGACTTGCCAATTCATTTGCGTCTAAGCAGAACCAAAACTATTCTGTCGCCCCGGCCACCAGTCAGCAACAGCAAGTTGTCAACGAAACCAACGACGCCCCAAACACAAATAACTCAATCTCTGCCGATTCACAATCAGCTTTGGCCAAAACAGCTAATACAACTGATAATGGAATCAACCAACCCAGCGAAACTAAGTTTTTGGTCCACGCAGGAGACGTCATTTCGGGTGATATCTGCATTGCAGATGGAACCAAAGATCCTCTCTACGACAATTACCAAAAAACTGCTGACATTATTCGTTTTAATACGGAAACTTATGTCTACAGTGAATGGGGTTGTTATTGGGTTAAAAACTGTACTGACGATCAGTACAACAGCCTTGTCGAAGGGAAACAATTAGAAGGCTACACAGTCCGCGAAATTGTCTACCCTGCCAAATAAAATCTTAGCGGATTAAAAAGCCGGTAGGTTTATGCAAGTTGATCTTAAGATCAATACTACATAGACCCCGGCTTTTTTTCCGTCTGCTATCATTAATTAGTGTCCAAATTTAAAAAATTTTTATTCCCATCTCTATTAATAGTAATTTGTCTAATTATTTGCTTTTTCAACTACACCCCCAACACTTTTCTCACCGGTTGGGACACTCTTCATCCAGAATTCAATTTCAGTCTTAATTTTAAACGTCTAATTTTTGGCATCTGGCATTCAGAACAAGGACTTGGTGCTATCCCCGCCCATGCTCAAATGGCCGATCTACCACGAGTTTTAATTCTCTATCTTTTTCATTTTGTTTTACCTTTAAATTTTCTCCGTTACAGTTATATTTTCCTTTGTTTTATCCTCGGCCCTCTTGGAATTTATTTTTTAATTAAAACCCTATTCATAAATCATAAATCATATATCATAGATCTTATTTCATTTCTTGCATCTTTATTTTATATTTTCAATCTTTCCACTGTTCAGCAATTTTATGTTCCCTTTGAAATGTTCCCCACCCAATGGGCTTTCCTACCTTGGATAATTTTATTCTCTGTTAAATATCTTCACTATAAAACCAAAAAAAATTTAATCTTATTTTCTATTTTCACCCTTTTAGCCACCCCTCAAGCCTATGCTGCCCAGCTCTGGTATGGTTTTTTTGCTGTTTATTCAGCCTTTCTTTTTGTTTACTCTTTTCTCCAAAAAAATTTCAAATCCGCTTTTAAACTTTTTCTTTTTACTCTTCTTCTAAATGCATTTTGGTTAATCCCTAATATTTTTTATATCCTAACTTCCAGTGATGCTCCCAAAATAAATCGCGACAATCGTCTTTATTCTCAAGAATACCTTTTAAAAAATCGTGCCAACGGCGGTATCAACGACTCAACTCTCATCAAAGGTTTTTATTTCGATTGGTCAGTTTACAATTTTCAAAAAGGTGTTTTTGAAAATCTTATGCCCCAATGGAATCAACATCTTCAAAATCCCTTAATTTTAATCATTGGTTATTTTCTTTTTATTATCAGCTTTATTGGTCTTATTTTAGCTTTCATCAAAAAAGACAAACTTTTTATTTCTTTCTCTTCTTTTTTTATTATTCCCTTTATTTTGCTTAGTAATCAAGTCCCCATTTTAAAACAATTTTTTGATTTTCTAATCAAAAATTCCACCATTAAAGAATCATTTCGTTTTATCTTTACCAAACTTTCCAATCTTTTAATTTTTGGCATCATCATTTTTTTCTCCTACTCACTTAGTCTCCTTTTTGAAAAAATAAAATCTCTTAAATTCATAAATATCTCTTCAGTTTTAATATCTCTCATTTTAATAATTTATGCTTTTCCAATTTTTCAAGGCTATCTCATCTCTCCTAAAGTTCGCATCAATATCCCCAATGAATATTTTCAAATGTGGCAATTCATGTCAACCCAAGATAACGGTCGCATTCTTAGTTTGCCACTTAATCAATCTTCCGGTTGGCAATATTATAATTGGGGTTATCAAGGTTCTGGTTTCCTCTGGTTTAACCTTAAACAGAATCTTCTCGACCGTGATTCCGATCGTTGGAATAATAAAAATGAGCAATCCTATAAAGAGTTTTTCAATGCTCTTTACAGCCAAAATTTCAGCTCTTTTTCTAATACCCTTAATAAATATCAAATTAAATACATCATATGGGATCAAAACCTGACATATTATTCAGAAAAAAATAGTGATCAAATTACTTTCAAAAATGAAATTTCTGATCTTCTCACTCAACTCGAAAATCAAAATTTAATCAAAAAAATAAATCAATTTGGTTCAATTTCTATTTATCAAACTAATAATTCTTCTTTGCCAACTCAAAATCAAATCATTAATAATTTCATAAATCCTCAATATCAATGGGGTTATTTTGACACCGCTCCTTTAAACTATATTACTAATGATAATTCCAGCAGTATTTATTATCCTTTTCGTGATCTTTTAGATAAAAATCAAAAAATTGACACCAATAAGATTGGTATCAATCAATTATCTAATAATCAGTGGCAAATAAATTTAAAAACCAACGATCAATCGTTTTCCATTCCTTCTCTTACTTCCAGCGAAACCATAATTTCTACTGGTCTTTATTTAAATAAAAATCAAGATAAACTCACTTTAAAATTCCAATTTCCTCTTCCTCAAGAAATTTCTAATTCTATTAAAAATGAATTTGATCTACCCAATAATATTTCTCAAATTAAAATCAACGACACTGTTTTTCCTATTAATTTAAGTACCCTTTCCAATGAAAATTACCTTGGTATTGTTCATATTTTTGTAAACTCCAATAATTTTTTAAACGACAAAGTTATTAACTTTAATTTTAGTCAACAAATTACTGTTTCTTTAAATAAAATTATTTTCAATGCTAACAGTTTCGATTTCAATGATCAATATTATTTCAAAAACTACAACAGTAATTCCAACCATACTTTAGATTTAACCAAACTGCCCCATTCTATTGGATACTTAATAGGCATTAAAAATCAATATATTTCAGGGATTCCACTTCGTATCTGTTTAAGAAACAACTATTCATTCCTTTGCACTATTGAAGATGAATTAAACAAAAATAAAAACGAATCATGGGATTATTTTTTAATTCCATCCACTGATAATGATTATGGATATCAATTAAGTATGACCAATTATTCCTATGGAAGTGAAACTTCCGAATCTTCAATCGATCAAATCGCCATTATCCCTATTCCTTTTAATCTTTTAAACCAAATAAAATCTGAAAATAAAAATATAAACCAACCTAGTGGTAATTTTTCTATTTTAAATCAATCTTACAGTAAATTTTGGCTGGCTTTTTATTTCCAAAATGGTCGTCCTGTTTTTCTCAAAAATCATATTTTAGCCAATAATTGGGCTAATGCTTGGGAACTATCAGACGATTATTCAAATAATAAAATCTATTATTTATTTTGGCCTCAAATATTTGAATTTATTGGTTTTGGTATTACCATCATCACTTTGTTTTGGTCTTGTAAAAAACCTAAAAATGTTACAATTAATCATGAACAACATTAATTATTGGCTCAGCCAACCTCAATTTTATTTTCCATTTCTAATTTGGTCTCTGGTTTGGAAAGGCCTTGCCCTTTGGAAATCTGCCGGCAAAAAACAACTCGTTTGGTTTATTATTCTATTAATTATCAACACTTCCGGTCTTCTTGAAATTCTTTATATCTTCTTTTTGAATAAATGGGATCTGGACAACGGTAAACTTCTCAAATTTATTGAGAAAAAATTCCCCAAGACCAAAAAATAATTTTTACCAAATTTGAAGTCGCAATTTTTTGATAAATAGGCCTAAATTTGAACCGCAGGGCCAAATTTTGCTTATTTATCAAACTCCGATTTATCGGAGTATTACTGAACGTGGGCGACCACATTCACCAGACACAAAAAATTCGTGACGAAAATTTAAAAATAAATTAAATTTAAATAGTCTTTATAATTTCAGCAATTTTATTACCAAGTTCTTCAAATTCTTTTTCTTTCCAACCCTTGGTTGTCATTGCCGGACTTCCAATTCTAATTCCTGATGGTCTAAATGCTCCAGCAGTATCATGAGGAATAGTATTAGCATTACACACAATTCCATTTTCTTCCAATTTTACTGCTGCTTCTTTGCCTTTCCCTTCCCCTACTTCTACCACCATTAAATGATTTTCGGTACCAAACACTTTGATTCCATTTTTTCTTAATGATTCTGCCAACACTTTGGCATTTTTAACCACTTGGTCTGCATAATCTTTAAATTCCTTAGTATCCGCTTCTGCAAACATTACTGCCATGGCTGCAATTTGATTTTCATGCGGACCACCTTGAAGTCCAGGGAATACCGCTTTATCAATTTTTTTACAAATTTCATCCAGCGTTCCGAAGCGTTCCGCGGAGGACGCCAATCCTTTTTTAGTTACTCCAATAAAAGCACCACGAGGACCACGCAAACTTTTATGGGTAGTAGAAGTCACTAAATGGACATATTCATTTGGACTTGGGTGGACTCCACCTGCTACTAAACCGGCAATATGAGAAATATCTGCCACTAGCCAAGCTCCCACACTATCAGCAATTTGTCCAAACTTCTCAAAATCCAAAATATAAGGATAGGCTGTAGTTCCCGCAAAAATCATTTTTGGTTTTTCTTCCAAAACTAATTTTTGTAACTTATCATAATCAATTCGACCATCCTCTTCCACATCATATTGCACACTATTAAAAAATTTTCCCGAAAAAGTGATACTCGGATGTCCATGAGTTAAATGTCCACCAGCCGAAAGTTTTAATCCGCAAATTTTATCTCCCTGTTCTAAAAGCGCCATTTGCACCGCACTATTAGCCGGACTTCCCGAATATGGTTGAACGTTTAAATGCTCCACTCCCAAAACTTTTTTTCCTCGTTCAATTGCCAAATTTTCAATTTCATCAACAAATTGGTTACCTTGATAATATCTTCGACCCGGATACCCTTCAGCATATTTATTAGTCAAACAACTCCCCAAGGCCATTTTAACCTCATCACTGGCAAAATTTTCACTTGGAATCAAACTTATAACTTCGTTTTGTCTTTCTTCTTCTTTTTTAATTAAATCTCTAATTTGTTTATCAATCATAAAAATATTTTTAAAAAAATAACTCAAAACCGACGCTAAATATTCTCTATATCATAATTTTATTTTACAACATTCTACTTTGATCTTCCCATTTAAAAAGCTCTCCTAACGATTTTTCTTTATGTATCCGATCTATAATCTTACTTAACAATGGTGCCAGAGAAATTATTGTCATTTTCTTAATTCTTTTTTCTTTCGGAATTGGAATTGTATTCAAAAAAATAACCTTCGAAGCACTGCAATTTTCCAAATTTTCTTTAGCGTTACCATTTAATAATGCATGAGTAGCACAAATAATCACTTCTTTAGCCCCATACTTTTTAACTGTATCTGCTGCCGAACAAATTGAACCCCCAGTATCCACCATATCATCAATTAAAATTGCTGTCTTCCCTTCAACATCTCCCACCACATGAGCCACCTCGCATTTATTATGTTCCCGTCGAATCTTATCAATAATTGCAATCGGAGCATTTAATAAATCCGCCATCTTATTAGCTCTTTTAAGCCCACCCACATCAGGCGATACCACCACCACATCTTTATATTTTTGTTTGACTATATATCTAGTAATCAGCGGATATCCCACAAAATGATCCACTGGGATATCATAAAACCCCTGAATCTGATCCGCATGTAAATCCACCGTAATTAATCTATCAACTCCAGCTTTAGTAATCAAATTAGCCACTAGTTTAGCCGTAATTGGCTCATGTGACTGCGTTCTTCGGTCCTGTCTTGAATAACATAATTGAGGACAAACCAAATTAATCCTTCTGGCCGATGATCTTTTTAATGCATCCACCAAAATCAAAACTTCCATCAAGCAATCATTAACCGGATTATTCATGGTCTGAATTATAAAAACATCATCTCCTCTTACCCGCTTTCCCAATCTTACATAAATTTCCCCATTTGCAAATTTTTTGATTACAGTTGGAGTCAATGGAATATCCAACTTTTTTGATATTTTCGCTGCTAATTCTGGACAAGCTGTCCCTGCCACCAGCTGTATACCATTCATATTATTTTTTTCTCCTCTAAAACTTTAATAATATCTTTATTTACTTCTTCTATATTCTTATTTCCATCTATCCATACACAATCATCATCTGAGTTTTCAAAATACCATTGATAACCTTCTCTATTTCTTTCCATTATTTCCAATTTATCAAAAATATCATGGTCACCTCTTTTATCCATTCGATCCAGCGCTATTTTTGCTGGAACATCAATAATAATTACCAAATCCGGTTTACCAACCACCATTTTGTTTATTTTCAAAAATTTTTCTCTCCACTCTTCAGTCGAAAAAGCTACATTCACCGGATAATATCTATTACCAATCACCAATTTCCCTTCCTTCAAAGCTGGCTCAATCACTTTCTTAAAATGATTTCTTCTGTCACTCACAAAAAGCAACTGTAATGCTTGGCCTTCAATTTGATCTTCTTGTTTTTTAATTATTTTTTCAATCAAAATTCCGATTGGAGTATCCCGAGTATGCTCTCTTGTAACCAAAACATCCACATTTTTCTCTATTAAATATTTTTCAATCAAACCCACCTGAGTATCTTTTCCACAGGCTCCGATTCCCTCAATTACAATAAATTTTCCTTTTTTATTCATTTTTTCAATCTCGTCCTTAATTCTCCTCCTTTAATATTTTTCCACAAACCACAACTCAAATTACCTTCCCAACAAATACCAGTCTCTACACAACTTGGCCCAGCATATTCAAAAATCTTTGGAGCCACTTTTTTAACTTGTTTCAGCATCTCATTTGCCAAGGCTCTTATTTCCCATTGGGCCCTAACACAACACCTTTCTCTAAAAAAATTCAAAAGTGATCTTGCATTCATTGTTACCACAATTTTCGTCTGACACGCATTTGGCAAAATAAATCTCGCATCCTCAGGCTTAACTCCACTTTTTACCAAGCTACTATATTCTTTTTCAATTAAATTCATTGCCTTTTTATATTTCTTGTTCAATTCTTTATCTGCTTTTATAGTCGGCGGCACTATATATTTCAAATCAGACTTGCTTAGATCAACATATCTTTGAGACTGTTGTGAATACGACGCCATTCTATGTCTCACCAATTGATGTGAACATGATCGCGAAATCCCTTCAATAGCAAACGTAAAACTCGCATGTTCTACCGTCGAAGTATGCCCTGATTCCACCACTTGATCAATTAACCTATCTCTTACTTCTTTGGAAGTTTTTCTTTTCAACTCCTTAGCCCCAACACCACTATAACATTGTCGAATCGCCGCCACCACATTTTGTTCCGGATCGGCTGTATGACTCAAAAGCTTTACGATTAATTTATCTTCTTTTGCCATTAAATTAAATCTAAAAAATCTAACCTAAGCCAGATTAAAACATAACCACTATTAAATCAATTAAACAAACTATATCAAAACAATTTTAATCTAAATTTTACGGTTATTTTACTAAAATAAATATATCAAAAAACATCTTTTTATATATCAAAATACATCAACCACACAATGGACATTTTTCTCCAGAATACCAATATCCGCAAGCCTTACATTCAGTTAAATTATCAGTATTTTCAACTGGTTTAAATACTAAAGATCCATTTTCTTTAACCACCATCATTTTAGCTGATCCAAATTCTGCCGTTTTAACAACTCCAGGACAGGCACCACCCATATTTTCTCTTATTCTCATTTCTATTATTGGAGCGTACATATACACATCTATTTTTCGCTTTATCAACCTAGAAACTTTAACATTACTAAGTTTTTCTCCATTACAAACAACATCAACCACTGCCGAATAAATTCTATCAATCAATTCATCATCATTAAAAATTTCATTTCCAAAATCCTGATAAAAATCATTCATTATCTCATCCACCACATTATCTATTCTATCTTTAGATGTTTCTATTTTTTTATCGCTCGTTTTTAAATTAGCCATTATATCGGCCATTTTAAAATCATCAGTAATCAATGGATTAGTTAATAAATCACTTCGAGAGTTAATTTCTTCATCACCTCCAAAGTGGAGATAAATTAATTTCATTTTTTCAAAATCATCGTTTACAAAAAATCTCAAAAATTTGATTTTTCCATCTTCTTGTTTATTAATCCAAAAATCAACTATATTACAGTCATAACCTAAATCAACGTTTCTAGGACTAAAGTGAATCACTAAGTTTTTCCCTTCATTTAATCCATTTTGTATTTTGTTAAAAGCAACCATGTCTAAAGAATTATCAGTTACCCAATTTTCAACAGGAGTGCCCGTACTCGAATCTTTAACTTTTCCATCATCTAAAAATCTATCTAAGGCTCCACCTTGAACAAAAAACAATTCTTGTGCTGCTGTTTTTAACTCTTGACCTAAAGCAATATATCTACTTTTTCTGTCAATTTTCTTTAAAAAATCAACCTCTTTATTAGCGTCAAAAAACAAAATCTCATTATCTTCTTTCAAATCAACGCGGGACTTCAATGCACTACTACCATCCGTTTCACAAAAATTTCTATAATTACCAATGTCAATTATCTTTTCATTATTCATATTTTTACTTTCCAGATTGTTTAACAACCTGGTTCCGATTCATCGGAATGCTCGAAAGTTTTGGTCATCCGGCTTAGTATTCCGTAGCTCATAGAGCGAAGGATACCTTTACGGTTGCGGCACAGCTTGGGATTTTCACCCAATTCCCCTTCACCCGCCGTAGTTTTAACGAAGGCGGGCTTAATTTTTAATTTTCTTTTTAGTTTACCTGCCTAAACTGGATTTATCCTGTTGACAGGCTTTAATAAATAAATAATCAGAAAGTCTATTAAAATATTTCAAAATATTTTCACTAACTTTTTGTTTCCTAGACAAAGATACCACCCTCCTCTCCACTCTTCTACAAACAGTTCTCACCCAATTTAATTCTTTCGCTTTTTTAGTTTTAAAAATTAAAAACTTATCTAAATTGAAATCTTTAATTTCGTCTTCCATTTTTTTTATTGAAAATTGAAAATTGGAATTTGAAAATTTTTTATTACACCCTAAATCTCCCATTATTCCACTCAAATCATCTATTATTTTTTTATTAAAATTTACCATTTGTAACACCGCTTGTAACTCATCAATTTCACCAATCACTTCCACCAACAAATCATCCTTATCGACTCGTTGATTTCCACAAGTTGTTCGTCCTTCATCGCCAGTTTTTGTACTTATCATGTTTTATTCATAAATCATAAATCTTATTTCCTAAATCTCACGAACATTTCGAATAACCACAAAATTCATTAGTACATTTAAAACAGCCTTCTTCAGCTCGCAAAGGCGAACCACAATCTGGACAAGAAAGCACTTTGCTTTCCAAATCTGCCTGTTTAGTTCTCACATCTTCAAGAGAAACCGTATCTAATTCACTTTTCTCACCCATAAAAATATCTAATTGTTCACCGCCAGAAATTTCAAATAAAGATTTTGCAACGGCATCAAACATACTCAAAACCGTTCCATTTCCTAAACCAAATTTTTGTCCACAAGAAATTCCAACCAATTCATCAGCAATTTCATTAAGATTTGATCCATATTTTAAAGCTAAAGACGCCAACCTACCAATTGCTTCAGCCGCACCAGAAGTAAAACCACCACTCTTACCAACAGTTACAAACACTTCTATTGGACCATCACCAGTTTCATAAAAAATTGATGTATAAACACTGCCAACATCACATTTTTTCTTAAGCCTAACACCTTTAGCCATCACTGGTGTTTTCTTTTTCTTAGGTACAGATGAAATTATTTTCTCTGTTTCTTTCTCTTTAACCTTTTGAAGAGGTTCAAAAGATCTTGATCCGCTCCTATAAATAGTAATTCCCTTAGTTCCCAAAGAATAAGATTTCAAATAAGCCTTTCTAACATCATCAACTGTAGCCGTTTCCGGTAAATTAATTGTTTTTGACACAGCATTGTCTGTATATTTCTGAAAAGCTGCCTGAATTTTAATATGCCATTCTGGATCAATTTCCAAAGCTGTCACAAAAACATCCTTAAGGTCTTTTGGTATTTCTTCAACTCCCTTTAAAACTCCGCCATTTTTAACAATTTTTTCAATTAACTCTTCAGAATAAATTCCTCTATTTTTTAATTCCTCTACCAAAATTGGATTAACATTATAAAGAGTTTTTCCCTCCACTGTGTTTTTTTGATAACCCAAAGAAAACACCGGTTCAATTCCTGAACTTGTATCTGCCAACATACTAATTGTTCCAGTCGGAGCAATCGTAGTTAAAGCCATATTGCGAGGTTTATAGTCAGTATTAGCGTAAACACTTACATCCCACAATGGAAAAGTTCCACGAGATTTAGCTAAATCACAAGTTGCCTCTCTGGCCGATTCAGTCACAAATTTCATTATTTTTTCTGCCCACTCAATTCCCTCATCTGAATCATACCTTACTCCCAATTTAAACAACGCATCGGCAAAACCCATTACTCCCACCCCAATTCTTCGAGTTTTACTTACCATATCTCTTATTTTTTGAACCGGGAACTCATTCACCTCAACCACATTATCTAAAAAATGTACCCCAATTCTAATAGTTTCTTTCAGTTCATCCCAATTTAAATCAAATTTATCCTGAGCTTGCCGAAGGACAAACTTAGCCAAATTCACGCTTCCTAAATTACACGCATCATAAGGTAAAAGTGGCTGTTCACCACAAGGATTTGTAGCCTCAATCCTTCCCAAAGTTGGAACTGGATTTGAAGTTTTATCATTCATCCTGTCGATAAAAACCAAACCCGGGTCACCAAATTGCCAAGCCAATCTAGTTACTAAATTAAATACTTTATAAGCATTTAATTTCATTGTTGATTCACCATTTCTAGGATTAATTAATTCATATCCCTCACCCTCCTGAGTTGCAATTGCCCAATCATATAATTTTTTAACCCCAATCTCAATTTCTCTTAATCTTTCATCCACATTTCTGTTTCCTTCCGCCAATCTTATTTCCTCAATTACTTCCTCTGGAATTGAAGCATCTGTTACAAATTTTTTATCAACTTCCAATCTTTCCATAAAAGCATTGGTTACTGCTAATGAAATATTGAAATTAGTCAAACTCCATTCGTCTAATTTCACCACTGCAAATCTCAACACATCTGGATGATCAATCGACAACATTCCCATATTCGCTCCACGTCGTACTCCTCCTTGTTTTATCTGAGCCGTCACATCATTATATGCTTGCATAAAACTAACCGGACCCACAGTTGTGCCACCGCTCGTCTTAATATAATCACCACTTGGTCTAAGTCTGGAAAAAGAAAAACCAGTTCCACCACCACTCTTATGAATCATCGCCATATTCGACATGGTTTCTAAAATTGATTCCATCGAGTCTTCAATTGGTAACACAAAACAAGCTGACAATTGTTGTTTTTCCTTTCCGGCATTTATTAAGCAAGGAGTATTTGGTAAAAATTTCTGCTCCGCAAATAATTGATAAAAAGTTTTTGCTTGATTCTCCACCTGTTGTTCATCAGCTCCAAAAACCTGGTCTCCTTTAGCCACATTGGTCGCCACCCTCCAAAAAATATCTTTAACCGTTTCATAAGCTTTACCATTCTCATCTTTTCTGGAATATCTTGTTTCAGCAATATATTTCGCATTTGCCGAAAGTTTCGGCTCTATTAATTCACTACTATTAATGTTTTGCCTGCTTATATCTGTCATTTTTTATCAAAACTAACTAATAACTTTTTAAAATCATTAATTTCATTAATGTCTAAATAAACCGTAGCAAATCGAATATATGCCATCGGATCAACATTTTTTAATTTTTCTAAAATTAACATTCCAATCTCCTTTGACGGAATTTCCACACTTGGCCAATTTAACAACTTCATTTCGATTTCGTCAATTAGTTTATTTTTTTCATCTCTACTCATTTTCCAGCAAGCTTTATCTAAACATTTTTCTAACTTTTCTCGACTATAATCTTCTCTTTTCCCCGATTTTTTAATCACTTTTAAATCAATACTCCCTACCCTTTCATAAGTTGTAAATCTTTTTTTACATTTTAAACATTCCCTACGTCTTCTCGTTACTTTTCCATCCTCCGCTTCCCTGCTTTCCAAAACGTTTGATTCATCAAAACCACAATATGGACACAACATTTTTGTTATTTATTTAATAATTAATAAAACACTATTAATAGTGATTGCTAACCATCATACCCACTACCCCTGGAGAAGGTCAATAATACAAAACATATCAAATCTTAATGTTGCAACAATTCCGCGGTGAACCATTTTTTTAATTATGGGTCGATTTTTTTAATTATGGGTCGACACAGGGGTCGACCCCTACAGGTTTATACGATTCTGGATTTGATTTAATATATTGTTTTTTAATCAAATATTCCTTTTCATTTCTAATAATTCGTTCAAAATAATTTCTTTGCCACAATCGTTTATTAAATCGTGACCAATTATTTTTTTTAACATTATCAATAAATATTTTGGTGGTTAATGTTTTAAATTTTTTAATAATTATTCCCAATGTTGCATTTGTAGGGGCGGACCCCGTGTCCGCCCATTTGGTAAATTATCCATCAATAAATTTTTATTTATCACCAATATTCCATGTAAATGATCAGGCATTAAAACAAATTCATCAATTTCAATTCCATCATAATTATTTGGTATTTCATTCCATATTTTTATAATCATTTTCCCAATATCATTGGGAATCATTTTCTTATTTTTAATTTCACCAAAAATATTCCATCGGTTTTGGGTACATACCGTCACAAAATAATATCCATTTTTAGAATAATCATAACTATTCAATCTTATTGACTTTCTGTTATATTTCACACAACAATTATGTATTAAATGATAATACCCTGTCAAGTGAAGCGGACAAAAATTAAAAATAATCATTCAACTGATATAATACATTCATGCAAAAAATCATTAATTTTTTAAAAGAGGTTCGAGAAATCTTTAAGACCATCACTTGGCCCAAAAGAGAGGCTTTAATTCAGCTCACAATTGTGGTAATATCAATCTCAATTATTATCTCCCTAATTTTGGGAGGTTTTGATTATTTGTTTACTAAATCGATTGGTCTTTTGGGTAATCTAAAAAATACCCAAACTACCGTTGAACAGTCGATTACACCAACAATGAGTGCCCTTCCGACAGTCGCTTCTACTTCGGGAAAAACATTCAAATAAAAATATGCCAAAAACTTCTGCTAAAACTAATAAAAAAGAGTTTCTTTTCAAACTCTCCACATTTGAACCC
Organism: uncultured Gammaproteobacteria bacterium; assembly: GCA_964432085.1. Taxonomy (GTDB): domain Bacteria; phylum Patescibacteriota; class Microgenomatia; order UBA12405; family UBA12405; genus WARW01. Next base: position 16,200 of record CAYSME010000004.1, read on the forward strand.
AGCATCGATGCCGCTTGGTATGTCGTCAACACCTATTCCGGTCACGAATACAAAGCCATTGAAGCTTTAAAAACCAGAATCAAAACTATGGGTTTGGAAGACAAAATCTTTCAAGCCATCGTTCCAATTCAAAGTAAAATGGTCATTCGCCGTGGACAAAAAGTTAAATCTCAGGAAAAAACTTTTCCTGGTTATGTTTTGATTCAAATGGTCATGGATGATGACGCTTGGATCACAGTTCGCACCACTCAAGGTGTTACTGGTTTTATCGGTATCGAAAACACTCCATCCCCAATTTCCCAAAAAGAAGTTGATCAGATTCTTCAAACTACCGAAGAAGATAAACCTAAATTTCAAACTCCATTCACTATTGGTGATGTCGTTAAAATCACCAATGGTCCTTTTGCTGATTTCATTGGTACTATCGAATCCATCGATCAGGAAAAAGGTAAAATTCGAGTTCTAATTTCTATTTTCGAGCGTGAAACTCCAGTCGAACTCGACTTCTTACAGGTTTCCAAGGAGCTTTAAATCATTTATAAATTATTTTTCAATTCCACTGAAAATTGGATTTTGAAAATTGAAAATTAAAACATATGCCTAAAAAAATAAAAACTATCGTTAAATTAACTATTCCTGCTGGAAGCGCTAACCCAGCTCCACCAGTTGGTACTGCTCTTGGACCTCATGGTATTAAGATCATGGATTTCTGTAATGAATTCAATGAAAAAACTAAAGAAATGCGTGGCAGTCTTATTCCGTCAGTAATCACTATTTTTGAAGATCGTTCTTTTGAATTTATTATAAAACAACCACCTGTTTCTGACATGATTAAAAAAATGACCGGAATTTCCAAAGGTACTGGCACTGCCGGTCGTGAGAAAGTTGGCAAATTAACCATGTCTCAGGTTGAAGAAATCGCTAAAAGAAAAATAGTTGATTTAAATACCAAAGATTTAGAAGCCGCTAAACGATCAGTCATCGGCACCGCTAAATCCATGGGGGTTGAAATTATTAATTAAATTCCAATTCCCAATCTTCAAATATCAAACAATTAATCAATGTTTTAATTTTAAAGTTAAATAATTAAATCATTTATTGAAAATTGGATTTTGAAAATTCGAAAATTTAAAAAATTTTTTATTATTAATTAAAATTTTAAAATATGAGCAAAACCACTCAAGAAAACAAACTCAAACAAAAAAAATTGAGCGAAGCGAAATCCCGATCTATCGGGACCAAAGTGGAAGAGGTCGCAAAATTAGACGACACTCAAAAGGCCGTAACCGAAACCGAAGCTGTCGAAACAGCACCAGTTGAAGAAACCACCGAAACCACAAAAAAAGTTGCCAAAAAACGCAGCAAAAAATATTTAGCCGCCAAATCTAAAGTTGATGTTAATAAATATTATCCTCTCAAAGAGGCTATCAAATTAGTCAAAGAAACTTCTTTATCAAAATTTGAAGGCAAAGTCGAAGCCCACGTCACTATTATGGATATTGGCAATGTTGGTGAAATTAATTTTCCTCATTTAGAAAGCACCAGTAAAAAAGTCGTTGTTTTAAACGACACTATTTTAGCTGAACTTAAAGACGGCCAAATTAATTTTGACATTTTAATCGCCACCCCTGCCACCATGCCAAAATTATTGCCACTAGCTAAAATTTTAGGCCCAAAAGGTTTAATGCCAAACCCTAAAAACGGAACTTTAACCGATAAACCGGAAGAATCATTAAAAAAACTTTCAGTTGCTAAAACTGTCTTAAAAACTGAAAAGAAATCTCCGGTAATCCACACCATAGTAGGCAAACTTTCTCAAAAAGACGAAGAAATCGGCGCTAATATTGAAGAATTAATCAAAACTGTCAAATCTAACAAGATTAGAAAACTGGCTCTATGTGCCACCATGGGCCCTTCAGTCAAAATCTTAATCGAAAAATAACATTTTTTCTTCAAAACTCTTCAATCCCTCCATTTGGAGGGATTTTTGTTTCAAAATGTGGTAATATATCAATCGGGAAAAGGTTGTAGTAACAATATAGCCGTTACAAAGATATATAACTATACAATTCCGTATATTTTTGTATTAAGCCCTTTTCCCGCCAAAAAATAATATTGTTTTAATTACCTTATTTTTATAGCAAATCACGTAATTAAAACAATTTTTAAATAAATAAAGAGTGAGATAGAAGAAAAAAGGAAGTATTGGATACAAAAATAAAAAAACAATTTTTATTTTTCATATCATTACCCAACCCTTTATTCTTCTATCCTCACTCTCGCTATTTTATATTGATTCTATCAATATACCTAAAAGTTGTTTATAACTAATCCCTGCAGCTTCTGCTTCTTTTGGTAAAAGTGAATTTGGTGTCATCCCTGGAATTGTATTTATTTCCAAAATAATTGGATTATTTTCTCTAATAATAAAATCTATCCTAGCAAATCCTCTACCTCCAATTAATTTAAAAATTATTCTAGAATATTCTTGAATTTTTTTAGTCAATTCATCTGATAATCTAGCTGGTACAATTTCCTCACATTTTCCTTCAGTATATTTTGCTTCATAATTAAAAAAATCATTTTTAGGACAAATTTCTATTATCGGCAAGGCCTGTATTACACCATTCTCTTCAATTACTCCACAGGAAACTTCAACTCCATCAATAAATTCTTCAACTAAATTTTTTTTATCATATTTAAATGCTTCCTTAATTGCGTCACCAATTTTATTAATATCTTCAACAATACTCACTCCAACACTCGATCCTTGAGTTGTTGGTTTAACCACCCATTTTCTACCCAAAAATTTTATTTTTTCAAAATCGATCGCTTGATCTAAAACCACCTCTAAATCTTTAGCAACCGGTAATTTATTTTTTCTCATCAAATTTTTAAATTTAATTTTATCAATTCCAATTTTTGATGCCTCCGAACCACAACCCACAAATTTAATATTTTCTTCTTCTAAAAGTTTTTGAATTGTTCCGTCCTCACCAATACTCCCATGAATTACAATAAAAACTACATCTGGATTATTTTTTTTAATCTCTTGAATATCAATATTTTTATTTTCAATTATCATTGACACCACTTCATATTTTTCCAAATCAAAATTCCTCAACACTTCCTGTCCTGAATTCAAAGATACTTGATGCTCCGTTCCACCTCCACCCATCAATAATAAAATTTTAATTTTTTTCATATTGATCATTATACCTGGTAAAATAACTATAGTGAAAAAAAATATTTCCAATTTAGTTCTCAACTACCTTAAATTTTTTGCCAAAGCTCAACTATCTAAAATTCGCTTTCTTCAAAAGTTAAAAAAGAGACAACTAGATATAGTTGGCATCACTGGTTCCGCTGGAAAAAGTTCCACTCTTTTTGCCTGTCAGGCAGTTTTATCTTCTCATTTTAAAATTAAAACCAACGATGGTTATAACTCAGAATCCGGCTTACCATTAAGTATTATTGGTCTCAAAATCCGTAATTATAATCTTCTTTCTTGGCTCAAAATAATTTTTCTATGCCCTGTTAAATTATTAACCAATTGGCAATCATACGACATCCTAATTTTAGAAATGGGCATCGATTCTCCAACTTGGCCCAAAAACATGGATTATCTTCTTTCTGTGGTAAAACCGAACATTGCCATTTTTCTTAATGTCAGCTCTGTTCATATGATGAGTTTCCAATCCCTCGACCAAATTGCCCAAGAAAAAGCCAAATTAATCAATTCGGCCAAAACCGCCATTATTAATAGTCAAGACAAACTAGTCAAAAAATACACCCAAAATCCAAATATCATCGAAATCACTCCCACTAAAATTAAATTTGAAAAAATTTATCTTCCTGATATTTATCAAATCAGTTTTGGTGCCGCCCTTTCCCTTGCCCGAATTTTTAATATTAAACATGATCAAGCTATCCAAAATATCCAAAAAAATCTAATTAATCCACCTTCTCGATCCTCAATTTTAGACGGCATCAAAAATACCACCATTATTGATAGCTCCTACAACTCATCCCCTATTGCCTGTCAGGAAATGCTCAAATTTTTATCCACTTTTAAAACCAGAAAAATTGCTGTGCTTGGCGACATGCGCGAATTAGGAAAATCTTCAAAAGAAGAACATCTAAAAATTTATGATTTAGCCGTTAAATCCGCTGATTTAATCATTAGTGTCGGTCCCGAAACCAAAAAATACTTCGCCCTTCCGAAGCTTCCAGCAAAGGAGGGTTTTGTCCCTACTTTTAATTTTATATATTGGTGGGAAGCTTCAGAATATCTAAAAAACAATTTACAAGGCGATGAAACCATTTTAGTCAAAGGTTCCCAAAACACTATTTATCTTGAAGAATTAGTTAAATCTATTTTAAAAAACCCTTCCGATTCTCAAAAACTTTGTCGTCAATTAAAATATTGGCTAAACGTCAAAAATAAATTTAGAAATAATAACTAAGTCTTAAATTCCCTATCCCTTTTCATTTCATGTTCAATTAAGTTTCTTAAAAATACTGATCTTGGCAACATTCTCTTTTGAGCCACCCAATCCAAATAATTTAAAATTTTAGGGCTGACAAAGAAATTAAATCTAACATCAACCAAACTATTAGCTTTTTTAATCGCTGTCTTAATTGTTTGTTCTACATTTTCACTATCATATGACACCAATATCAACTTAGGATCGTTAATACCTTTAATAAAAATTGGTTCATATTCTTTTTTAAACAACCCAATCACTGGTTTATTCATTTCCAAAGCCTTGCTAATTAAATAACCCATTGACATACTGTGCCCCGACACTTCCATCACTACCACATCCGCCTTTTTAACCGAATCAAGTGACTGAATATAATTTTCTCTGGAAATATTTTTAGGGGCTCCACTCAAATCCTTCACTCCTTTTTTAACCCATTTCATCACTTTATCGCTCACCATTTTACCTTCTGCCGCCAAAAACGAATACATTTGAGAATACAATTTTGGATCTGCATCTACTAATCTCGCCGATGCTACAAAATACAATTTCATAAAACTATACAAGTATATCAAAAAAAAATTAAATATCCTATATTTTGATTATTATTCTGATTTCTGATATCATCATATTCTAAGCTCATGGCTATCGCAGCCATTTCGAGTTTTCGCACTTTCCCAATCAGTTGGTATTATTTTGTATTTCAAACAGACAAAGTCTGTTTAATTTTTATAAGAAAGAGGTAATGTTATGTCTAATATTTCTGGTTTCTGTACTCAAGGAGATTCGATAGTTCCTGCACAAGATGTCAAAAAATTGTCACGCCTTCCAATCGAAATATCTCCTGACGATCCAAATATTATAGTTTTCCCTGAGGAAAAGTCCGATCAGGTGAAAAAAAGTTTGCTCCCTTTTGGGATAAATATAATTAAAACAACCAACTGATCATGCACCCCGAGAAAATAAGAGCAGATTATCTGCATTCAAATCTTATTTTCCCGGGGCCTTAATTTTTAAATCCCAAATTTTTCCTTAAAAAACTTTACATCCCTCTCCATCACTTCATCCCAACTTTGCTTAAAATTATGATCATTACCTTTTACTACATCTAAAATTACATCTTTACCAAAACCATTTAATTTATCTCTAAAAGTTTCCTGCCATTCAACCTTACACCACCCATCTTCCGTCCCTTGATGAATTAAAATCGGCGCTTCAATCCACTCATAAAAATTATCAATCGAATAAAGTTTACTGTCATATTCCTTTTCAAAATCTTTAATTTTATTTTTAACAATTTGCCCAGCTTCAGTATTTTCATCCATCGTATCCAACACACTGTTTGGAAATGGATTAGTCATCGGTGCCCATAAAACCGTTGGGTAATTTTTACCTGTAATCTCCAAAACCGAAATCGCAATTTGCCCACCATTACTATGAGCCCAAATCCCAATTTTTTCTGGGTTCACAAAATCCAAGTTTTTGACTGATTCAATTAAATCCAAAACACTCACTGGTTTTTCAAACCTAGCTTCTAAAATATCTTTAGATTCATCATCCGATAAACCAAATCCCAAAAAATCCAAACTAACAGTCACAAAACCATTCCTAGCCAATTCATCTGCTGCCCGCCAACTGCCAGACCCAATATAATACCCCTCACTGTCGGCAAACCCTCTAATCATAATTATTGCCGGCCTGCCCTTCCGTAGCTCCGCAGGAGCGTAGGAGGGCACGTTCATCATTCCGCTTATCTTTTTTCCATTACTTTCAAAACTAATTGCTTTACTGGTAAATTTAAAAGTTTTTCCCGCTAAATCCCCTCTTTTTACCAATACTTTTCTTGCTTCCATTACAGTTAGAACTTGGCCTATTGTTTCAATTTCCGACGCTTCATTTATTCTGTTTCTCAAATTTTCAAAATTATATTGCGCCAAATAACCAACATTTTTTTGTATTTCCTGTTTTTGTAGAGACGCCCCGCGGGGCGTCTCTACAACTTCATTTTTTAAAATAAACCATCCGTCCGCCCAACCATAAAAACCAATTATTACTAACACAACCAAACTCAACAACAAAAACTTTTTCATTAATTTAATTATATCGTATATAAATTATATCCTATAATAGATTGACAAAACCAAAAATTGTAGTAAAATCACCTTATAAAATCAAAAACATTAGCGTTTTTGATGTCCTTTAAAAAATCAGGATCAGTTAAGGTAGTGCTCAGACTAGGTATTAATTTTTTAATATCTGCTCTGAGCATTACCCCTAAAAAAAAATTATGGAAGGAAGTAATCACACCATGGCAAAGAATAGCTTTCGTGGCAGAGGCGCAAAAGACAAAAATGAAAGGAGGAAGCAAGAGAAATTACTGTTTGAGTCATCTTCAACATCAACAACTACTGAAACAGTAAAAAACACTCAAGTAAGGAAGACAAAACCCTCGTATCACCGCGATCCCAGCAGAATATTTGCATATCGCTGATTCTGCTGTTTATAATAAAACGAAAGAAGGACGGACTTTAATGACAGATTTGGTTGGTGGATGTTCTAGCTATGGATTTACATGTTATCTTTTAAAAAAAGAAGACCTTACCACCAAAGAATTGGCTAAAATAGCATCCCTTGTCGCAGTAGAAGATATAGAGAACCAGAAGAAGGCTCTAAAACAGCTTGAAAATCGTAATTGCCCATTCAAAACATGGATGCAAATTTATCGAGACACCAATAACAACTCTGTAAGAAAAATTGCATCCAAAAAAATGTTAAGTATCATTCCTAGTGACTGTAATATTGATGGCTTAATAAATTATTACCTTGAATGCAAAAAAGTCACACCCGTCCAATCAGAAATCAAAAAAATGATGCAAACAGTTATTTGCGAACCGCAAGAATTAATCAATCTTCTCGAAAAAAATAAAGACGGCAAAATTCGCATAATATTATACGCAAGATTGCGTGAAACTTTACCTTTACTATCAAAAGAAGATCTAAGAGATCTTCAAACTTATGACAATGTATTGGTAAAAAAAATGGTTTCAGATCTCCGCTGATCCTTGATCCCTCGCGCCCAGAGCGTTGTGTTTGATAAATATCAAAAAAAACACAATTCTCTGGGCCCCTTCGTATTAATTTACTTTATATACCTCATCATGTGTCCCAATATTTACAAAATAAGCCATATTATTCTCAATAAAATAAATTATTCTTATACTTTTATTTATTGAAATACTCCAATAATCTTTTAATTCACCCGTCAATTTATGAATTCTTAAGGATGGATGTTTTTCATTAGTTTCAAATAAGCTTAATTGTTTTCTTATTAACTCAAAAAGTTCCCTATCAAATTTTGCATACTTGATTAATTTCTTTTCAAATTTATGTAATGTGTGATATTTCACTTTTTAATTTTATCAAGAATTTCATCAAAAAATTTATCAGTGTTTTCAACTTTAATCCATTTTGCTTTTCCACTTTTTGCCAATTTTATATTTTTCAATGTTTCCTCAGAAAATTGTAAATCCTCACTTTCCTTAATATCTTTCATCATTAAATATCTTGCATATCCCGCCAAAGTTGAACCAAATTTTTTGGCTCTTTTCTCCACCATTTTTTTTAAACCACTCGATAAATTTATTTTTATTTGACTTTGTTTATTTTCCATAAATTCATTATAGTACCATTTCAGTACTTTTCCAGTACCTAAATAATAAAAACCACCAATCTATTTACAAAAACAACTCTAATTGTTATAATACCCCATCTAACCGAAGACAGTAGGCATTCAAATAAGTCCCACCGAGGTAAAACAATTTAATTTTGTTTTATTTGCGCCTCGATCTTCGAGGCCGTTTTTCGTTTTCGTTTAAATAGGTCAAAATTTGAATTCGCCAAATGGCGAAGCCAAATTTTGCTTATTTACACGATCCCGATTTATCGGGAAGATAAAAACATTATTAATTTAACCAATATGCCAAATCAAGCTAAAGTCGATCAAGTCGCCGATATCACCAGTAAATTTGAACAGGCTAGATCTAGTGCTTTGATTCAATATCAAGGTTTAAAAGCTGCCGACATCACCGCTCTTCGCGACAATGTCCGTGCTAATGGTGGCCGAATTGAAGTTGTCAAAAACAGCCTCATCACTCGTGCTCTCCGAAACCTCGGTATTACTTTACCAGAAACTTTGGTCGGGCCAACTGCCATCACCTTCTGTAATGAAGATGAAGTCAACCCTCTCAAAGAAATTGATAAAGTCAATAAAACACAAGATTTCATCACCTTCAAATATGGTATCTACGACAAAAAACTTCTTGGAATGGATGAATTAAAACAATTTATTTCACTTCCATCCAAATCGACCCTTATCGCTCAATTATTGGGTGGATTGGTCAATCCGTTGCAACGTCTTGCTTACTCAATGCGTTACAACCAAACTCAGTTGGCTCTAGCCTTAAAAGCTGTTGCTGACAAAAATTAATTATTAAAAATAATATGGAACTTTCTGCAAAAACACAAAAAATCCTTGATTCTATTTCTGAACTTTCAGTTTTAGAATTATCTGAACTCGTTAAAGGTATCGAAGAAAAATTCGATGTTAAGGCCGTCGCTGCCGCTCCTGTAGCTGCCGCTGGTGCTGCTCCTGCTGCCGCTGGTGCTGCTCCTGCCGCTGAAGAGAAAAACGAATTTGACGTCGTTATCACTTCTGCTGGTGCTAACAAAATCGCTGTCATTAAAGTTGTCCGCGAATTTAAACCAGAATTAGGTCTTAAAGAAGCTAAAGACATGGTTGATGCCTGTCCAGTTGAATTGGGAACCATGAAAAAAGATGCTGCTAATGATGCTAAAGCTAAATTAGAAGCTGCCGGCGCCCAAGTTGAGTTGAAATAAAATTGTCTTTTTGTAGAGACGTTGCATGCAACGTCTCTACCTAGATAATATTTAAAATCCCCCATTTTGGGGGATTTTTTTGTTGTCAAAATTTACCGGGTTATCTCTAATATATTTTTTATAAATCAAATATTCTTTTTCATTTCTAATAATCCGTTCATAATAATTTCTTTGAAAAATTCGAATACCTAGTGTTTTGTTTAATTTACTAATTTGTTTCGTACATTCTGTTTTAAACATTCCAATTATAAACCCTAAATGTGTAGGGGCGCGGCGTGACACGCCCTGATTTATATCATTTTTAATCGCCAAAATGAAATGAACATGATCTGGCATAACGATAAATTCATCCAAAATAACATTATGATGATTTGGTAATGTTTTCCAAACATTCTTAATAATTTTTCCATTTTGATTTAATTTTATTTCAACACTTTTATTTATTTCTATATTACATAAATGATTATTATTTTCGTTAATCATTGATGAATTATAATTTTTATTATTTATGGGCAAATTATTATTTTTATTAATTATGGGCGCGTCACGCCGCGCCCCTACAATTTCACCAAAAACATTACCTTTCCAATTGGCACATACCGTTACAAAATAATATCCATTACTTGAATAATCATAATCATTTAAACGAATCGATTTCCTGTGATATTTCACACATTAATAATACATCATTTCTTCTTCCAAAACCCTTCCCACCCTATCTTTCTATAAGTTTCCATACATTCATCTTCCAACACTCCTCCCACAATTTCTGGTTCGTCGCCCAAAAAAGGTTTAATTTTTGACAAACCCTTATCTTGTAAAATACTCCATTTGGTATGTCCGCCCATATTCGGCGATTTAATTCCATAAACCACTCTTTTAAAATGCAATTCTCGCATCATAAAGGAACACATCGGACATGGTTCACAATTTGAATAAATTTCACAATCTTCTAAATCTTTACTTTTCAGTTTTTTCTGAGCTTTTCTCATTGCCATTATTTCAGCATGACAAGTTACATCATGATGCTTTTCGTTAGCATTAGTCACTTTTACAATGATTTTCCCATTCTTAACAATCAAACTTCCAAACGGAGCTTCCCCATTTTTAACCGACTTCTCGGCTAATTCAATACATTTTCTAATGTAAAATTCATCATTCTTCATCTATTTCACTGCTCCTAAAAAAGCCACAAATATCGGATGTGGGTCAAGCGGCCTGCTTTTATATTCCGGATGAAATTGCGTCGCCACAAAAAACGGATGATCTTTTTGCAATAACTCAATTGCTTCAACCAACTTGCCATCCGGGCTGGTTCCGGAAACTATTAATCCATTCTTTTCCAAAATTTCCCGATAATCATTATTAAATTCATATCGATGTCGATGTCTTTCTTCTACTAAATTTTTACCATAAATTTTTTCCAATAATGTTCCTTTCTTAATTTTGCATGGCCAATTGCCTAATCTAATTGTTCCGCCATATTGATGTTTTTTTAGATATTCTTCCTGCTCTGGCATCAGATGTATTACTGGATATTTAGTTTTTGGATCCACCTCAGACGAGTTAGCCTCATTTAATTTAGCCAAATCTCTGGCAATTTCAGTCACTGCCATCTGCATTCCAAAACACAAACCTAAAAATGGAATCTTTTTTTCTCGGGCATATTTTATTGCCTTAATAATTCCCTCAGCTCCCCTATTTCCCCATCCTTGCGGTGCCACTATTCCACCACACTCATCTAATTCCTCTAATTTAAAATTATTAGAATCAATTGGTTTTATCTTAATTTCAACATCATTTGCAATTGCCCCATGCTTTAAAGCTTCCAAAACCGAAACATACACATCTCGATGATTATTATTACCCGATTTTATATATTTCCCCACCAGAGCCACCGTCACACTTTTTTTGGCTTTATTCATTCTACCTACCATTTCTTTCCAATTTTTCAAAT
>CAYSME010000005.1:0-22212 GCA_964432085.1 uncultured Gammaproteobacteria bacterium
ATTAAAAAACTTAGCAACGACTAAAGGATCTTTAACTTCTTCTTGTCTACCAATCTGATTAAATCTTTCTAACAACTCTTTGGTTAAAAGTTTCATTTGCTTTTTCTCCTTTTTATAATTTTTAAATTTGGGTAGGTAGTGAAACCTGCCTGCCCAAATTAAAAGTGATTTAAAAAGCAGGGTGAAATTTAACAAGGGCCAGCGAAGCGCAGTTTATTGGAGTGAAACGGAAACCCTTGTTAAATGAGGGGTAAGACCCCTTTAAGGAAAACTGTGATATATACTTAATGTATTAAGTTCTTGACAGATCTTATATAATCTTATACAATCTTATATATATGAATAATAAATTCGATTTTCGATTAGAAAATATTTCTTCCGACATCTGGTTAAAGATTACTCAAATAGAATCTATTAAAGGTAAATGGGAAGGAAGTACTAATCTTAGTCCTCAAATTCTTGGTCGATTAAAACAATCAGTATTAGTCACTTCAACTGGGGCCTCTACTCGTATTGAAGGATCAAAACTGTCAGATAAAGATATTGAAAAAATGATTCGAGGTATATCTATCCAAAAATTCAGCAATCGAGACGAACAGGAAGTTCAGGGTTACTATGAACTACTCCAAAATGTATTTAATTCTTGGGACTCATTAGTTTTCAATGAAAATATCATCAAACATTTTCACAAGGAATTACTGAAGTATGTCGGAAAAGATACTTTACATAAAGGTGAGTATAAGAAAAAAGAAAATACGGTAGCCATTGTAAATGAAGCAGGTAAACCAATCGAAGTTCTTTTTGAGACCACCAAAGCTTATTTAACCCCAAAAGAAATGTCTGAACTCATAGATTGGACTAAAAATGCCTTAGAACAAAATAAATATCATCCACTTTTAGTGATTGCTAATTTTCTAGTGGAATTTCTTAATATTCACCCGTTTGAGGATGGTAATGGCAGATTATCAAGAATTTTGACAAATCTTTTACTGCTTAAATTTGGTTATGCCTACATGCCTTATGTCTCGCACGAAAAGTTAATTGAAGATAATAAACCGGAATACTATTTAGCTCTTCGTAAAAGCCAAAAGACTTTAAGAACCAAACACATTGATATCTCGCCTTGGATCAATTTCTTTTTGGATATATTACTAACCCAATCTCAAATGGCTATTCAATTGCTTACTCAAACGAATATCGAAACTATTCTTTCACCCCAACAACTTATTGTTTGGAACTACATAAAAGGTGTGGAACAGACAACCCCCAAAGAAATTTCGGATGAGACAGGAGTTCCTAGACCAACTATTAATCAGGTAGTAAACAAATTAATGGAATTAAAGATGGTAGAACGTATTGGTCAGGGAGCAACCACCCGATATCAAAAAATGTAATAGAACAAAAACCAAATTAGTTGAGTTTTGAGTGGAACGAAAACCCTTGTTAAACGAAGGGTAAGACCCCTTAAATAACGTGCCTTTTTCTAGGAAGAAAATCTTTTTCAGTGATAAGATATAAACAGTATTAGATTTATTCATAAAATAATTTATGTCAGAAGAACAAAAAAGACTCTTAGAAAAACAATTATGGGCTGTGGCTAATGCTTTACGAGGCAAAATGGGAAAATATTATCCCGCCTATCACTGTAACAATAGAGGTCATTATTTTCGAGTATCGTCTGGTGACCTAGAAAAAACAGTTGAGGATTTTGTCAGAAATTTAAAATTCGATCAAAAATATATAAATAATCTAAAAAAATATGTTCTTTCTGAATGGAATAATAGAATGAAAACCCAAATACAAGACGAATCAACCATTAATCAAAAGATTGAAGAATTAAAAACATCAATTCAATTAACAATGGGAAAAATTAAATGTTTAACATCTGAAATTGCTATTAAATACATAGAACAAGATGTAGTAAATACAGAAGCCAAAATTAACGAATTAGAAAATGAAAAAAAGAAAAAAAATGATATATCAAACAGCATCAACATGGAGACAGTAATTAATTATGTCTGTTATTTTCTGGAACACCTTGAAGAATTGCTTATAGATACGCTAAATCCTCTTAAAAGAGCAGCCTTTTTTAGCCTTATATTTGATGTGATGCCCAACTACTCAGAATTGACTTCTGGAACTCCCAAATTAGCCCCATTTTTAGCACTAAAAGAGAGGTTTGATAATAGCTTGGTATCCGGTGGTGACCCCACGGAGAATCGAACTCCGATTAGCAGAATGAGAATCTGCTGTCCTAACCATTAGACGATAGGGCCTTTAAAATTTTTCGAGACTTTAATTATACCAAAAAACAGGTTTGAATTAAACTTATTTCTTTTTGTCTTATATTCAAGTTAACTATTTTATAATTAAAAATTAATTAATTTTTAATTAATGTCCTCATCAGAAAGTTACCATCAAAATAGAACTAGAGTTTTTGAAATTTATGGTTTAGACCCTAAAGATTCACAATATAATTGTCATCATATTGTAACCAGAAAAGATTTTAAAACAGGTATCGTCGATCCAGCCTTCAAAATTGATGAATTATCTAATCTATACCCTATAAGAGTTTGTCTTCATAAAATACTTAATGAAATTATTGAAGCTTCGGATAACAACCAAGATATTCAACCACTTTTAGATCTTTGGAAGCAAACTGAAGATAACCTAAAACAACCGCAAATTAAAAAGATTAAAACTAAAAAAGTTTCAAAAAATACATCAACTATTGTATTTCCTACTGGATTGAGTATAAGAGCAGATGCTACCAACTTTTGTGAAAAATTATCAAAAATGGATTTAGATAAATTACTTTCTTATAGAAATCGTTTCAAGGATACTCAGAACGAAAAAATTCAAGATTTTTTTCAAAGTTGTGGTGAAACCGCTTAAATCATAGTAGAATTAATACAGAGTGAAAACTACCAAATTTAAGCCTCAATTTAAGCTTGCAATTTTAACCATTCTTTCTTCCATTTTTTTTTGGTTGATTTTTTATTTTAATATTCCCGACAAAATTGGTTTCAACAACGTTTCTTTAGAAACCATTTATTTTAATTACGACGGTCCTAATTATATGGCCATTTCTAAATGTGGCTACGTTAAAGATTGTATCGGATCAAATTTTTCTCTGCCTCAACCACTCGAATATTATCCGGCTCATTTACCAGGATATCCACTCATGATTACTTTCTTTTCCAAATTCATCTCCACTCCAAAAGCCATGCTTTTAGTTACTCTCATAGGTTCCATTTTTTTATCACTAATCTTATATGAGTTTTTAAAATTATTTATAAAAGAAAAAAATGCTTTTTGGCTTTCGATTCTTTTTCTTTTTTTTCCAGCTCGGTTTTTTGTTCTGCGTCAAATCGGTGCTCCAGAAACCTGGTTTTTAGCCACCATCATTGCCTCTATTTTTTGTTTTAAGAAAAACAAATATTTTATTGCCGCTATTTTTGCCGCCATTGCTCAAGCTTTAAAAAGCCCAGGAATTCTTTTATTTGGTTCTTATGGAATTATTGCTATTTACGAAATAATTAAAACCAAAAAAGTTGTTCCAATTTTAAAAAAATATTTTTGGTTTATCCTAACTCCGATTACTATTTTGATTATCTTTAATTTCTATCGAATTCAAACAGGGGATTTTTGGGCCTATTTCCATAGTGGCGATAATTTTCACTTAAACAAATTACCATATTTAGTTTTTATCAGTACAAAATCGTGGATAAATACCATTTGGTTGGAAGATATCATTTACATATATTTAATTGCCGTTTACGGTGTCTATCGTCTATTTAAAAAATATAAATTCGACATAGTTTCTATTTTCCCAGTTATTTTTACTCTCGCCACTCTTTTTGTTGCTCATCGCGATATTAGTCGTTATATTTCTCCAGTTTACCCATTTTTATTATTAGCTTTTTGGAAATTTCTAAACAAAAAATCACTAAAGATAATTTTTTTGATCATCCTCCCTGCTATTTTAATTTATGCCATCAATTTTATTGCCGGCAATGTCGCCCCCATCACTAACTGGGGCGCCTATTTATAAAATATAGACTTCTCCCTTTGTTAAGGGGAGATGTCCCGCAGCAGCGGGACAGAGAGGATTTAACTGAGATATATTTTATTGTTTTCTTGCACAATCAAATCTCTCATCAGCATCATCGAAATAGTTGTTGAAATTTCACTTACCGGGAATTTAATTTTTTGACACAGTTCATCAATTGTCATCGTTTCTCTTTCCAAAATACCCACAATCATTTTTTCTAAATCAGTTAAATCACTATAATCTTTAAACAAGTTTTGTTGATCAGGACAATGATTCGAGTTTTCTAAAATGTCACCAACACTAGTTACTAATTTGGCGCCACCACTTTGAATTAACCAATTAGTTCCCTCCGATGTTTTAAAACCAATCTGTCCTGGGATCGCAAATATTGGTCGTTTTTGTTTTAGTGCTAATTTTGCCGTAATCAAACTTCCAGATTTTAATCCCGCTTCAATAATTAAAACTCCGATTTTTGATAATCCGGATACAATTCTGTTTCTTTGTGGAAAGCTCCAATTTGTTGCCTTAAAATCCGGCTCATATTCCGAAATTATCAATCCATCCTTTTCTAAAATTTCAGTATATAATTTATCATTTTCACTTGGACACAATTCATTAAGTCCACTTCCCAAAACAGCCACTGTTTTACCACCTAAATTAAGGCAATTTCTGTGAGATTCAGTATCCACTCCATACATAAATCCCGAAATTATTGTGATTTTTTGTCCAATTAATTCTGGCATAAATTTTTCAATCACACTTTTTCCATAACGACTCATATTTCTGCTACCCACTATTGCTAAACTTTTTTTAAAAATTTCTTCATTCCAGTTTCCCCGATAAAATAATTTTTCCGGACAGTTTGGAATTTTTTTAAAAAACCCCGGAAAATCTTTTTTCTCAATAGTTTTTATCGGCCATTTTTTCCACTCAAACATAATTTGGTTTTAAAAAATAAAAATTTTTAATAAAATTTCGCAGTCATGTATTTTTTCGTGCTTTCAACACGCCAGTATTGACGCAAAGAAAAAACATATGACGAGAAATTCAAAAATTTAATATAAATTTTCATAATAATTAATAGTTTTAATACTTTCATCTTCGTTTAACATAATACAAACTCCATCAATTCTAAATTTTTTAAATCTTTTTACTTTTGATTTTTCCAAAACCAAATAACTTTCCGCCACTCTTTTAATTTGACTTAACTTTCTTCGATCAATCATCTCCTCTGGAATCCCAAATTTATCACCGATTTTCAATTTCACTTCCACAAACACCAGCCAATCTTTATCAACCATTATCAAATCAATTTCTCCGATATTATTTTCATAATTCATTTCAATCAACTCAAAACCTTTTTTCAACAAAAATTCTCTGGCTATTTCTTCTCCACCTTTCCCTTTTAAATAATTTTTATATTTATTCATCTTTATAAGTCGCCCTTTTCAAGGGAGATGTCCCGATTTATCGGGACAGAGGGTTTCGCATTAATTATCGTTGCGAACCCTGTATTGCAGTGCTTCTGCCACATGAATTTCTTTAATAATTTCCGATTTTTCTAAATCAGCAATTGTCCTTGAAACTTTTATTAATCTAAAATATGACCTTGCCGACAATGCAAATTTATTAACTGCCTGTTTTAGGAGTAAATTTGCTCCATCACTTAATTTGGCAAATTCTTTCAAATGATTATTTTTCATATCCGAATTACTATGAGTATTTTTTAGATTTTTAAATCTTTCACTTTGAATTTTTCTTGCCCCATTAACTCTTTTTTTGATTTCCATTGATTTTTCACCGCTCGCTTTTTCTTTGTCGATCATTAAATTATTTACATCAACTGCTGGCACTGTTAAATGTAAATCTATCCGATCCATAATTGGCCCCGATAATTTTTTTTGATAATTCAAAATTTGATGAGCACTGCATTTACATTCTTTTTTTGGATCGCCTAAATGTCCACACGGACAGGGATTTGCTGCGGCAACCAACATAAACTGTGCCGGAAAAGTAATTGATCCTGCTGCCCTAGAAATATTAATAATTCCATCTTCCATTGGTTGCCTTAAAGCCTCGATTGTACCCCGATTTAATTCCGGAAATTCATCCAAAAACAAAACACCTCTATGAGCCAAAGAAATTTCACCTGGTCTCGGATTGCTTCCACCGCCGATAAGTCCGATTTGTGAAGTAGTATGATGTGGTGCTCGAAATGGTCTTTGTCTAATTAAAGATCCACCAGGTGGGATATTTCCTGTCAAAGAATAAATTTTTGTTACCTCTAAACTTTCTTTTTCTGTTAAATTCGGCAAAATTCCAGCCATTGCTCGAGCCAGCATGGTTTTTCCAGATCCGGGTGGTCCCATCATAAAAATATTATGTCCGCCAGCAGCGGCGATTTCTAAAGCTCGTTTAGCCTGATTTTGACCTAAAATTTCACTAAAATCAAATTCCGGAGTAATGTCACCTAAAATTTCTTCCATATTTATCGGTTTTAGCGGTTCAATTATTTTTTCTCCATTTAAATGTCGAATCAAGCTTTTCAAATTATCTATCGGATAAACATTAATTCCTTCAATTACACTAGCTTCATTAGCACTCATTCTTGGCACAAAAATATTTTTTATTCCTTCTTCTTTTGCTAAAATTGCCAATAAAAAAACTCCCTTTGTATGGCGAAGGCTTCCATCTAAAGATAATTCACCGTAAAAATAGGATTTTTCTTTAGGTAAATTTATTTCTCCGATAGTGGCAATAATTCCAACTGCTATCGGCAGATCATAAGCAGAGCCATCTTTTGTCACATCAGCCGGTGCTAAATTTACTGTGATTTTTGCCACTGGAAACTCAATATCAGAGTTAATAATGGCAGTTTTAACTCTTTCTTTTGTTTCTTCAACTGATTTTCCACTTAATCCCACAATTCCAAAACTAGGAAAACCTTTTTCTGCCACATTAACTTCCACTTCCACTGTTTCTGACTTTAAACCAACATTAGCCATCGATAATATTTTTGTAAGCATATTTACAAAAATATACACAATTCTGTTATTGTTTACAATATTACAAATCAATTTTTGGACTATCTGGCACCATCCAATGTTCTTCGCATCTAGCAGTGTAAGAATCAGTTCCTCCCACCAAAATAGTCGGACTATCGTAAGAAGCAGGTTTTCCATCAATCAGTCGTTGAGTAAAAAAAGCTGGTTTACCACAAATTTTTCCATTACCCATTTCATGGACACAAATTGATGTTAACGTTTTAATTTTTTGAGCAATTCCTAATAATTTTGGCATTTGACCAAACGGTGCTCCTTTAAAATCAAGATTAAGACCAGCTAAAACTATATCAATACCTTTTTTTTCCGAAAAATAACTTACTACATCAACTATCTTTTCATCAAAAAATTGGGCTTCATCAATAAATATTTTTTCCACATTTTTATCCAATTTTTCTATATATTTAGCAATTTCCATTGAATTTTCAACCACTACCGATTTAATACAATACCCATCATTTGTACAAATTTCATCGCTTTTATATCGATTATCTATTTTTGGCTTAAAAGCCACGATATTTATTTTAGAAATCAAAGCCAATTGTATTTGTCTAACTAACTCACTGGTTTTACCAGAAAACATCGGCCCACATATCACCTCAATTATTCCTGTTTTCATAAACCCAGTTTATATCATTTTTATAAAAAATAAACTCTTTATTATAAAAAATGTTAAAATTTAAACATGCAAAAAACAAAAATAAACCCACTAATAAACTATGAAAACAAATGGGTCGCTTTAACATTAGATCATTCTAAAGTTGTCGAGTCTGCAGATCAACCCAAAGAATTAGAGGACAAATTAATTAAACAAAATATTAAAAATGTTGTTTTAATGAAAGTTTTACCATTTAATTATATTTTTTCTCCTTAATGAATTCTTTTGATTATCTACCCATTCCCCATAAAGACGATAAAGGAAATATAATAAATACATATAGCCCTAGAGTTCTAATTCGACTTTCATATAAACACAAACTATCACCTTTTCCATTTTCATGTTTACTTGATTCAGGTTCGGATTATAATTTATTTCCATCATATTTTATTCAAAATATTGGAGGCAAATTGGAAAATGGTAAAGAAAGAATCATAACAGGAATAGGTGGTTATGAAATTAAAGCTTATCAACACAAAGTCAAGCTATATATCGGAGGTAAGAGTTTTGAAACCTTAATTGATTTCTCTCATGATCAGCAAATACCTTTACTTGGAAGAAGTGGATTTTTTAACTATTTTATAAAAGTAGTTTTTAAGGAAAATAAAAGAATAATTGAATTGTATTGATTTTTTTCACCCAAACAAAACCCAAAACCATGATAAAATAAAACCATGAATTTTGAGTTAAATTCACCATTTCAGCCGACGGGGGATCAGCCGCAAGCAATTGCCAAACTTTCGGATAATTTTAAGCACGGAATCAATCGTCAAACCTTGCTTGGTGTTACCGGTTCCGGTAA
This sequence comes from uncultured Gammaproteobacteria bacterium, assembly GCA_964432085.1. GTDB lineage: Bacteria > Patescibacteriota > Microgenomatia > UBA12405 > UBA12405 > WARW01. Next base: position 8,577 of record CAYSME010000005.1, read on the forward strand.
GACTTTTACCATTGCCAATATCATTCAAAAAACTCAACTTCCAACCCTAGTAATTTCCCACAATAAAACCCTAGCTGGTCAGCTTTATCAAGAATTTAAAGAACTTTTTCCTAAAAATAAAGTTTCTTATTTTGTTTCTTATTATGATTATTATCAACCCGAGGCTTATATTCCAGCTTCCGATACCTACATTGCCAAAGAAGTGCAAATTAATGATTTGATTGACCGTCTTCGTCTTGAATCAGCCTCAAATTTATTATCTAGCAATGATAATATTATTATCGCTTCTGTCAGTTGTATTTATAATATTGGTGATCCGGCTGAATTTGCCAGTTTAACTTTTGACCTTAAAGTGGGAAATAATTATCCTCGTCGCCAGTTATTTGAATCTTTTATTTCTCTTTTTTATATTCGTTCCGAACTAGAATTCAAACGTTCCACTTTCCGAGTCAGGGGAGAAACAATTGAAATTTGGCCATCCTACACTGATTCCTTTTTATCTCTCGAATTTAATAATGATACTTTAATTAAGATAACCCAACACCATCCCATGACTGCCCAAGAAAAACCATTTGAAGATTTTAAGCTTTTTCCTGCCAAACAATATGTCAGTGGATCAAATAATTTGCCTGAAGTTTTTAAAACTATTAGAAAAGATTGCGATAAACAGGTTGAAATTTTTAAAAAACAAGGAAAAATATTAGAAGCTCATCGAATTGAACAACGTGTCGAATATGATTTAGAAATGCTTCAAGAAACCGGCTATATCAATGGTATCGAAAATTATTCCATTTATTTTGATAAAAACCGAAAAGCAGGTGATCCACCATATACCTTAGTTGATTATTTTCGTCATTTATGGGGAGACAATTTTTTAACTGTCATTGACGAATCTCACGTAACCGTCCCTCAAATTGGCAGTATGTATGCTGGCGACCAGGCTCGTAAAAAAAATCTAGTTGATTTCGGATTTCGTTTACCTTCAGCTTTTGACAACCGTCCGTTAACATTTGACGAATTCAATTCTCGTGTTTCCAAATTAATTTATGTTTCAGCCACTCCTTCCCAATATGAAATCAATGATTCCAAAAATAATGTTATCGAACAAATAATTCGCCCCACTGGTCTAGTTGATCCACAAATTACTATTAAACCAACTAAAAGTCAGATTCCAAATCTAATCCAAGAAATTAAACAACGAATTTTCAAAAAAGAAAGAGTTTTAGTCACTACTCTAACCAAACGCATGGCCGAAGATTTATCAGCCTATCTTTCTGACTCCGCTAAAACTGGAGAAAAATTTAAAGTTGCTTATCTACATTCCGACATTGAAACTCTCGAAAGATCAAAAATTTTAGATGATCTACGGTCAGGAAATTATGATGTTTTGGTTGGAATAAATCTCTTGCGTGAAGGTCTTGATCTTCCTGAAGTCAGTTTAGTTGCCATTCTTGATGCTGATCAGCAGGGATTTTTACGATCAAAATCAGCTTTAATTCAAACCATGGGTCGTGCTTCTCGTCATATTAATGGTCAAGTAATCTTATATGCTGATTCAGTTTCTGATGCTATGAATGAAGCCATCAAAGAAGTCAATCGGCGACGCATTATTCAATTAAAATATAATCAAGATAATAACATTAATCCCCAATCAGTGGTAAAATCTATTCGTCCTCAAATTATCGAAATGATTAAAACCGAATCTAAATCGGAATGGTCAAAAATCGATGTTTCATCTTTAACACCTCCACAAAAAAATAAATATATCAAAGATCTCAAAAAACAAATGCGTAATTTTGCTTTTACCCTAGATTTTGAAGAAGCCATTCGCATCCGCGATAAAATTAAGGAGTTAGAAACTGTAGGGGTTTGATTTATCAAACCCTAAACCAAAATATATGAAATTAAACAATTTTATTATTACAGAAATTAAATTTTATCCCTCCTTTTTTAAGGGAGGGGTTAGAGGTGGGTTTTAAATGATCGACAAAATAACCATTAAAGGAGCCAAAGAAAACAATTTAAAAAATATTTCTTTCGAGTTTCCTAAAAATAAAATGACAGTATTCACCGGAGTTTCTGGCTTTTGACACACTTTTTGCCGAAGGTCAGCGTCGTTATGTTGAAAGTTTATCTTCATATGCTCGTCAATTTTTAGGTGGCATGAAACGCCCTGATGTTGATTTAATCGAAGGTTTATCTCCATCTATCGCCATTAATCAAAAAGCTATTTCTCATAACCCGCGATCAACTGTCGGCACTGTTACTGAAATTTACGATTATCTTCGTTTACTATTTGCTCGAATTGGACATCCTCATTGTCCAACATGTGGTCGTGAAGTTTCTCCTCAATCCAGCAAACAAATTGTCACCCAGATTTTAAATATTGCTCGTAGTCAAACTCATGGATTGAATATTTATCGATTTTTTATTTTTGCCCCGATCGTTCGCGATAAAAAAGGCGATTTTCACGGACTCACCGAAAATTTAAGAAAACAAGGCTACAAATGGATCCGGGTCGATAATCAATTAATTGACATGTATTCTGATTTTGGTATCGCTAAAACCAATAAGCATAACATTGATACTGTTATTGATCGTGTCTCAATTAATAAAGACACTTTAAAAGACGAAAAATCCATCTATGATCGTTTAAATGATGATGTTGAACAAGCCATGAAATTATCTAATGGTTTGGTTGTTGTTTCAGAGGTAAATGATCCGGGTTTTTCTTTTCCTGATAATCCAAAAGAATTAAAAGACACACTTTATTCTGAAAATTATGCCTGTCCTGTCTGTAATATCTCACTTCCAGAAATTGAACCTCGATTATTTTCTTTCAATTCACCTCAAGGTGCTTGTCCGGAATGTAAAGGTTTGGGTTTAAAGTATCAAATTGATCGAACCAAATTCCCCGAATGGCGTGCCAAAATGATGGAAAGCCATTATGTCACTTCCAAAAATGATGCCGTCAGGGAAGAATTAGAAAAATTCATGATCAAAGAAGAATGCCAAATATGTCATGGAGCCCGTTTAAATCCAGAAGCTTTATCTATAACAATTTTAGGTAAAAATATTTATGAAGTAACCCAACTTCCCATCGAAAAATTAGATAAATGGATTTCTAACTTAGAAATGGAATTATTAAGCGATAAAGAAAAAGAAATTGTTATTCCAATTAAAAAAGAATTGTCTGCTCGGCTTGAGTTTTTATTAGCTGTCGGTCTTGATTATTTAAGTCTCGATCGTGAAGCCGGCACTTTATCCAGCGGTGAATCTCAGCGCATCAGGTTAGCCAGTCAAATCGGTACCGGTCTTACCGGTGTTTTATATATTTTAGATGAACCCACCATTGGTCTTCACTCTCGCGACAATGACCGCCTTATTGCCACTTTAAAAAAATTAAAGGATCTAGGCAACACTGTGGTGGTTGTTGAACATGATGAAGATGTTATAAAAAATGCCGATCATATTATTGATTTTGGCCTATATGCCGGCAAAAATGGTGGTGAAATTGTTGCCCAAGGATCTCTTAAAGATATTAAAAATAATAATAAATCGTTAACTGGTAAATATTTGTCGGGGAAGTTAAAAATCGAGTCTAAAATTAATCCAATTAATATTAAAACCAGTTCCAAAATCACCATCACTAATGCCAGCCAATGGAATTTAAAAAATGTTGACGTTGAATTCCCATTAGATAAATTAATTTGTGTTACCGGTGTTTCTGGATCAGGCAAATCAACTTTAGTTCACGATATTCTTTATGGTGGTGTTCGTAAGGCAACTTTAGGTCAATATTATGGAACTATGGGTAGATTTGACAAAATTACTGGTTGTGAAAATATTACAGATGTGCTTTTAGTTGATCAATCTCCGATTGGTCGGACCCCCAGAAGTAACCCCGCCACATATACCAAAGTTTTCGATGACATTCGCGAATTAATGGCTCAAACCATTGAGGCTAAACTACGCGGTTTTAGACAAAATCGTTTTTCTTTTAATGTTAAAGAAGGCCGTTGCCCGGTTTGTGAAGGACAAGGTCAGATAAAAATAGAAATGCAATTTATGCCCGATCTTTATGTAACTTGTGATGAGTGTCATGGAACTCGCTTTAAAGATGAAACCCTTGAAGTTGAATATAAAGGCAAAAATATTGCCCAAATTTTAAAAATGACCATTGATGAAGCCTTGGAATTTTTTAAAAATTTACCCAAACTTAAAAGAAAATTACAAACTATTCAAGACGTTGGTCTTGGTTATTTAGAATTAGGTCAGCCGTCAAACACCCTTTCAGGAGGGGAGTCGCAAAGGTTAAAAATCAGCCGTGAATTAGTTAAAAAATTCAATGGAAAAATGTTATACATTTTAGATGAGCCCACCACCGGTCTTCATTTTTACGATGTTGATATTTTAATTAAAGTTTTACGTCGTTTGGTTGACAATGGGAACACCGTTGTCTTGATTGAACACAATCTCGATGTAATTAAAAATGCTGATTGGATAATTGATTTAGGGCCAGAAGGCGGAGAAAAGGGTGGAGAAATCATCGCCGCCGGCACCGTCCAAGATATTATTAATTCCCCCAAAAGTTACACCGGCCAATATTTAAAAAAATGCTTAATTTGAAAAACATTCCCGCTTCTCCCGGTGTTTATATCTACAAAAATTCCGACAATAAAATAATTTATATTGGCAAAGCCGTTAATTTAAAAAAACGGGTTTCTCAATATTTTCAAAGCGACGAGGCTCTCGGCTATAAAACCCAAAAATTAGTTTCTCAAATTGCCAAAATTGACTACAAAATTGTTGGTTCAGAAATTGAAGCCTTAATCTTAGAATCCAGTTTAATCAAGCAATATCGTCCCAAATTTAACTCCCAGTTAAAAGATGACAAAAGTTACATTTACATCACCATTTCCAAAGACAAGTTACCCATAATCAAGCCGGCTTTTAAATCAACTCTCAACAAAAATTCCATTTTTTACGGTCCTTTCCCCGACTCTTTTGCCGTTAAAAATCTTTTAAAAACCATTCGTCCGATTTTCCCTTTTTATTCCAAAAAACACGAAGTTGATAAAAAATGTCTATATTGCCATCTAAATTTATGTCCCGGCCCTAATCCAGATATCAAAGAATATAAAAAAAACATTTCCCGAATTAAAAATATTTTAAATGGAAATTTTTCCAGATTAATTTCCAAACTGGAAAAAGAGATGACAATTTTTTCCAAATCAGAAAATTTTGAAATAGCCAAGGTTCGTCGCGATCAGATTAATTCCTTAAATTACATTATTTCTGGCTGGCGTAATTTAAATAATCTATACCAAAAAGTTGATCTTCAAGAAGATCAAATCAGCAAGGCTCTTCATGATTTAAAAACCATTTTGTCGCCTTATTTTCCTAAATTAAAAACCATTCACCGTTTTGAAGCTTACGATATTTCTAATTTGGGGTCAAAATATTTTGTTGGTTCCATGGTTGTGTTTCAACAGGGGAGAATAGATAAAAATGAGTATCGTCAATTTAAAATTTATTCCAAGATCACTCCCGACGATCAATTTATGATCAAAGAAATAATTTATCGTCGATTAAAACATCCAGAATGGACATACCCCGATTTTATATTAGTCGATGGGGGAAAGCCACAAGTTTCCGCAGCAACATCCATTTCAACAATCCCAATTATTGGCTTAGCCAAAAAACAAGAAATAATAGTAATTAAAATAGGGGATTTATGGGAAGAAATAAAATTATCAAAACACTCCCCTTCTTTACAACTTTTACAACAACTCCGTGACGAAGCCCATCGTTTCGCCAACCACTACCGCAAACACATTATTGAATCGAATCTACAAAAGCAGCAAAAATAGAAGCATTATCAAAATTCATTTTAGTTAAATCTATCCTTGGTTCCACCCCTTTTTTCTTCACTATTGTATCTGAGGGAATCTGCATTGTTACATTTTTTCTAAACTTTCTTGAATAAAAATAAATCGTAACTTTGTCATTGGGATTAAAAGTTTTTAATCTGAAGTGATTTCCTTCAGTTATCGCTAATAAATCATCGTTTATTACTGTTCCTCTAAAAAAATCATTATCACTAACACTCTCAATTAACACTTTTTTATCTCCTGGTATAAAAAATAGATGTTTTCTCTTATTATCAATTTCAGCCATAACTTCTTGAATTCGGGCAAATTGTTGTTCTCTTAAAGACATATGGCTTTTTTCTTTTTCAGTTTCTTTATGGACGCGATACATATCACTAGGATCATCACCTTTATATAAAGGCATACCATTCAAACATTCGACTGGTTTCTCTTGTCGAATTTGATCAGGAATAACGTCACCTAATATCCGTATACCCATTTGACCAGGAACTTCTCTTCTAATTCCCTCTTTTCTCATTTTTATAGATACTAACCTATAATAATTAATTATACCAAATTAAACCTTTAAAATCAAATTTTAGGTTCATTTTGTTAATTTCACCATTTTTCTGATATGTTCTCTGGCCCATTGGGTTTTTACCATGTTTAACCAGTTTTTATTAACATTGATTCTTTTGCTCAACAAAACCTCTACTAGATCACCAGTTTTCAATTCATCATTTATTTTACCCATCTTTCCATTAATTTTAATTCCTTTACATCTGTCACCTATACTGGTGTGTATTTTATACGCAAAATCCAAAGCCACACTACCTGCCGGCAGCTGAATTGTGTCGCCTCTGGGAGTAAATACATAAACATAGTTTGTTAATACTTTAATTCGATAATTATTAACATTATTATCGCCTTTTTGCCATTTAACTAAATCCTTCACCCATTCCATCCCTCGACCACTTTCTTCTAGTGTTTCTTTTCCCATCTTATAAGCAATATGAGAAGCTGGTCCAAATTCATTAAATTCATGCATCTCTTTGGTTTTAATTTGAATTTCCACTACCATTCTGTCTTTCCAATTAATTGTTGTTTGAATTGATCGGTATCCGTTTGGTTTTGGTGTTGATATATAATCCACAAATTCTTCCGGTAAATATTCATATTTAGCATGTAATAATCCTAAAATCGTATAACAATCAACCAAATTATCAGTCAAAACCCTAATCGCCACTCTATCTTTTACTTGATAATTTTCTCCTTTTCTTTTTATTTTTAAATAAGTACTATATAAACTTTTAATTCTTCCTTCAACCGTCGTGTTGTTTATATTATTAATTTTTAAGATTCTTTCCAGTTCATTTTTAACTAAATTAAGCGCTTTTATTTCATCTTTAGACCTTTCTTCAAATATTTCTTTTATTTGTCTTGATTCATCCTCATAAAGAATCTGGAAAGCCTTATCTTCTATTAATTTTTTAAAATAATGTAAACCAACATATTCTGCCAGCGGTCCATAAATTCGCATTATATTTTGTGCATATATTTTTTGTCTATCTTTAGGAAGATATTCAATAGTCATGGTGTTGTGTAGTTTATTTACCAATCTTATAATCAAAACCCTCACATCGTTTACAGATGAAAAGAAAAATTTTCTAAAAATCTCAATATTTGTTTGATTAATTTGTAATCCTTTGGTTTTCGTTCTTACCTCAGTCAATCCTGAAACTAAAAGAGCCACCTCGTCACCAAATTCTTTAGCAATATCATCTATTTCCACTTTTGTATCTTCCACGCAATCATGTAATAAGGCCGCTACCACTGCTTCCTGTCCTACATTCAATTGTGCCATCACTTTAGCAATCCATGCCGAATGAGAAATATATGGCTTACCGGAAAATCTGGTCTGACCTTTATGGGCCTCATCCATAAAATCATAAGCTTGTCTGATTAATTCCTTATCAAAACTTGAACTCACCAAATATCGTTCCAAATCCTCCCAATAATTGTCGCTAAAAGACAAATCTAAGCTCATTGGATATTTTATATCCTTTTGGCAAAAACTAAAAGTCTTTTCCAATCAGTCCCCAATGGCCAACAGGTTTGCAAGATTAATATTTCTTCTCCTTCTTCTTTATATTCCATATACTCAACTTCATCGGATCTAACCACTTTTTGATCAAAAATTTTATAAGTATAAATATCCCCATTGTATTGGATAAAAACCAGATCATCATTTTTCAATTCTCCCAATAGGTAAAATACTGAATTATTTTTAACCATCTGGATCCCCATTTTAGTTGAATGTGCAAACAAATAAATTGTTGTATTTTGTCCTGGTAACCCGCTATATTTTGATTGAGCCACCTTATCTTCATTTAAAATTGGCAGATATTCATTTTTATCAAAAGGAGAAACATTTTTTTTAACTTCCGCTTCAGCTCCGATTTTTGGAATTTTTAAAAAAAATTCTTCTTTCACCACTTTCGGTTCGGCCATTTCTTTTTCTATTTCCGATTCAATAACTGCCGTCTTTTTACCATTTTTATAAATAATAATGGATTTCACTAATGGTTGGTATAAATAGTAAAAATATCCAATTGACACTAAAAACACGAAAGTTCCTATATAAAAAATATTTCTTTTCCAACCACTAGGATTATTAAAAATCAAACCCTCTTTCGATTTTATTTTTACAGACCTTTTTTTTGGAACCACTCTAAAAAAATCAAACATATTATATTGTAACGTTAAATATTTGACAAAGAAAAGTATTTACTTTAATATATACTCCAATAGCCCAAACCCCTGGTGTAAAACCCGGGGATTTATTTTTTTATTAAAAAAATGAGCCATAAAAATCTCTTAACCCAAGAAGGTTATGACAGTTTAGTTGAACAGTTAAAAGAACTTAAAAATAAACAAGATCATTTGATTACTCAAATTGAAGAAGTAGCTCAACCAGACGAATCTGGTGAAGATGGTCTAGCTACTCAATTAAAAGAAGAATTGGAAGTAGTTGATGAAAAAATTGATAGTTTAGAGGCCGTATTAGAGGATGTCGAGATTATTACTGGTGGTTGCAAAAGAGATCAGGTTGAAATTGGCTGTAAAGTAAAAATTAAAGTTTCTGGAAATTTAACCAAAGAATTTAACATTGTCAATCATTTGGAAGCTGATCCTAACACTAATAAAATTTCTGATAAATCACCATTAGGTGTTGCCTTATTGGGCAAAAAAATTAATGATGAAGTTGAAGTCAGTGCTCCAGCTGGAAAAATAACCTACAAAATCGTTTCTATTAAGTAATGTAGTAAAATTACTTATGGCGGATTTAAAACTAAACGAACTTCAGCGACAGCGACAGGAAAAAATTGGTCAACTCCAAAAACTTAATTCGAATATTTATCCTCAGCCAAATCTTGAAAACAAAATAAGTACTTTTGATGCCAAAGATAAAATGGATCAGCAAGTTTTAGTTGCCGGTCGTCTCATGTCTCTTCGTGGCCACGGCAAAATTATGTTCGCTGATTTACAAGATCGTGTTGGTAAAATCCAACTTTTTTTTCAAGAAAAAACTCTGGCCGATAAAATGTCTCAAACGAAATTACTAGATCTGGGTGATATTATTTCTGTTTCTGGAAAAGTTTTTAAAACCGTCGCTGGTGAAATCACTATTGACGTTCAAGAATTTCAAATTCTAGCTAAAAATATCAGACCTCTCCCGGAAAAGTTTCATGGCTTAAAAGATCAGGAAGATTGTTATCGTCAAAGATATGTCGATTTAATCGTCAATCCAGAATCTCGTCGAGTTTTTGAAACCAGGACTAAAATTTTATCTGAAATGCGTCGATTTTTAGATGATCACGGTTTTATGGAAGTTGAAACTCCAATACTTCAACCAGTTTATGGTGGTGCCAGTGCTAAACCTTTTTTAACTCATCATAACGAATTAGATATGGATATGTATCTTCGCATTTCTGATGAATTATATTTAAAACGCCTAATTGTTGGTGGTTTTGAAAAAGTTTATGAAGTCAGTCGGGATTTTAGGAATGAAGGTGTTTCTCGTTTTCACAATCCAGAATTCACCCAAATTGAATTTTATTGGGCCTATGTAGATTACGAAGTTTTAATGAAATTTACCGAGGAATTAATTCATCATTTATTGATGGCCACTAAAGAAACTTTAAAAATTTCTTTTCAGGGAACTGAATTAGATTTTTCTAAACCAATAAAAAGATTAACTTTTCGCGATGCTATCTTCAATAAAACTAAAATTGACATCGATAAAATCAAAACCGAAAAAGAATTCAAAGAGGCATTGAAAATTGAAAATTGGAAATTGGATTTAAAGGGTGTATTTGGTCTTGGTGCTTGTTTTGATGAATTATATAAACAATATGTCCGTCCAGAAATAATAGAGCCGACTTTTATTATGGATTATCCTTCCGAAATGATTGCTCTGGCAAAAAGAAAGGAAAACGATCCGTCAAAAATTGCTTCTTTCCAATTAATTGCCTGTGGCACTGAATTTTTAAAAGCCTACAATGAGTTAAATGATCCAAAAGATCAAGCTGATCGCTGGTTAGAAGAACAAAAATTAGCCGATCAGGGCTCCGAAATTGCTTCTCAATTTGATTCAGATTACATTCGTGCTCTTGAATACGGCATGCCGCCTACCGCTGGTTGGGGTATGGGTATTGATCGTTTCACTCAACTTATCACTGACTCTGCCACCATTAAAGATGTCATCTTATTCCCATCCATGAGAAAAGAAGAGTAAAATATTTCATGAAATTACTTCTCACTTCTAGTGGTTTTGAAAACAATTCAATTATCAAAGCCTTGGCTGATTTAGTCCAAAAACCATTTTCAAAATTAAAAGTTGCCTTTATTCCCACTGCCGCCAACTTGGAAGAAGGTGATAAAAGTTGGTTGATAAATGGCCTGAAAGATTTTCAGGGATTAAAATTTAAAAGTATTGATATTGTTGATATTTCCGCCTTGCCAAAATCAGTTTGGCAAAAAAGATTAAATGATGTCGATATAATCATTGTCGGTGGTGGTAACACTTATCATTTGGTTTATTGGTTTCATAAATCAGGTTTGGCAAAAATTTTACCAAATCTTCTTAAAACTAAAATTTATGTTGGTATCAGTGCCGGCACGGTTGTTGTCACTTCGAGTATATTAAATGATTACGACAGTCGTCCTGAAGTTTTGGAAATTGGCGAAACGGCCTATGACGATGGGTTATCATTGGTAAACTTTATGATCGAACCACATATTAATAATTCTTATTTTCCTGAAATAAATTTTTCAAATCTAAAAAAACAATCTAAAAAATTTCCAACTTCTGTATATGGTTTAGACGATAATTCAGCCATCAAAGTTGATGGTGATAAAATCGAAGTAATTTCAGAAGGAAAATGGAAATTATTTGAAAAATAATATGCCAACAACAGCTCAAAGGTTTCACCAAAAAGCCGAAGAATTACGTGAACAAGATAAACATCTCCAGGCTCTAAAATTTTGTGATGAGGCCATTATTGCTTACCAAAAAGAAAAAGATTATTTAGGATTATCATCAGTTATTCAAAGCCGAGTTTTAATTTATAAGCATTTATTTTTACTGACCCAAGATTTTTATTTTGCTGTTTTGGCTCAGAAAGATGCCGAATCCAGTTTAATTATTTCCCAAAAACAAAAATTAGATAATTTATTTTCTTGTTATTTTCGAATGGGTGAAATTTCTATGTTGTTTAAAGATTACCAAAATGCCATTTTAAATTATCAAAAAGCACTTTCTTTGTTTCCAAAAATAAATTCAGAAAAAGGGGACTATCAATATCATTTGGGTGAAGCTCAATATTTAAATGGAAATAAAAAAGAAGGCTTAAAAAATCTTTTAAGTGGTTTAAAAATCATTCAAAAATATAAAAATCAAACAGATTCATTTTTAATTAATGTTTGGCAATCAGGCTGTTTTTTAAAATTATCAAAATTACTTCAAAAAGATAACCCCATACTCTCAAAAGAGTATTTATTAAAAGCAAAAAGTATAATAGACTCTGATAAAAGATTAATAATTCGAAAAAGGCAATTAAATGAACAGACAAATTTATAAAGATGCAGTCGAAAAAACTTTAGAAAAAAATATTTTTTATCATTCACTTGCTCTTGAAGCCTGTATGGGTGGAATTTATGATTATTTAAAGCAAAATAATGTATTATCTGCCGATGAGGCAGGTCGTGACGATTGGACTTTAGCTGGGTTGGTTCACGATATTGATTATGTTGGTGAATTTAAAGAATTTCATCCCAACAAAACCGTCGAGGCTCTTGCTAAACTAAATTTAGAAATTACCGATTCTGTCGATCAAATTATTAAAGCTCACGCTCCCTCACTTACCAATGTTCAACCAACATCCAAAGCCCAATGGTCAATTTTTTGTGCCGACAGTTTAACTGGCTTAATTGTTGCCGTCGCTTTTGTTTATCCATCCAGAAAATTATCAGATGTTAAAGTTTCTTCAGTTTTAAAAAGATTTCTAAAAGAACCCAGGTTTGCCGCCGGCACCCGTCGAGACGAAGTTTCTCAATGTGAATTAAAAGAAGGACTTAATATTCCTTTGGAAAAATTTATCGAAATTTGTTTAACTTCCATGCAACAAATCTCCCTAGAAATTGGGTTATAATAAGTTAATGGCCATTCTTAAAATTGAAAATTTTCCGACTGGTGATGATTTTAAAAAATTATCCGAAGAATTTGGTGAGTATATAAAATTAGTTGCTGACATTGAAAAAGAGATTTTATATGGCGGTTCTCGTCTTCATGCCGATATTGAAAAAATATTAATTGATTCCGGATCATTGCAAAAAAATATTTGGGGTGGAGGAATTGATTTAATTTCCAAAAAAATAGATTGTTTTGCTGTTGCCAATATAAGATCAGATACAAATCCAAGCACTGAAATTATTGATCCGATAATTAGAGAAAAATTTATAAAAATAGTTAAAAAATATTTCCCCGAATATATTTATGGATAATTCCAAATTAGAATTACTAAATATTTGTACTGATTTAAAAAGATCAGTAATGTTTTTGGTCAGAAATCAAAACCAAAATTGCATTTTTTTAAAAAATATAATTAAAAATTATCCAAATTTAATCAAACTCGACCCCTATATTTCTAAATTTATTGATATAAATTATTTAAAAAATAGTTCAGATTCACCAAATATTAAGGCAGAAAATTTATTAATGCAAAGTATTCGTTTGCAAAATTATTTAGGATTGTGAACATGAATAATTTTATTTATCAAACCACCACCAATCCACTGATTGCCACAGGCGATGGTATTGCCATGGTGTACAGGGCCAAAGGAACTGTTTCGGGAATGGAATTTGTTCAATTTCACCCAACGGCATTGTATCATCCAAGTGAAAGGCCATCCTTTTTAATCACCGAAGCCATGCGTGGATATGGTGCCGTATTGAAGACACAATCAGGTGAAGAGTTTATGCAAAAATATGACAAACGTGGGTCACTTGCACCACGTGACATCGTTGCCAGGGCCATTGACAATGAAATGAAATCAAGGGGTGATGATTTTGTCTACTTGGATGTCACACATGCCGATTCTGAAAAGACAAAAACTGAGTTCCCCATGATTTATGAGAAATGTCTTTCTTTGGGGATTGACATAACCAAGGATTTTATTCCTGTGGCCCCCGCAGCACATTA
>CAYSME010000006.1:0-20712 GCA_964432085.1 uncultured Gammaproteobacteria bacterium
CAAACCAGTACCAATTATTTTTTGCATATTATTAATCCTCTCTCCGGATAAACCGGAATCTCTCCTTAACAAGGAGAGAAGTCTTAAAAAAGAAATAAGATGTCCAAAATGTTGGAGGTTGAGGCTGGAAAGGACGGCAAAATACGCTAAAGAAAACGGATTTGATGGTTTTAGTTCGACACTTTTAACCAGTGAATATCAAAATACTAAAATGATTGAAAAAATCGGGCAAGAAATGGCTAAAAAATATAAAATTAAATTTGTAATTCCTAAAAATATTTGTAAACACTTGGAGACCAAAGGATTTTATAAACAAATTTTTTGCGGATGTTGCTATTCTTTAATAGAGCGATATGAAGAAAAATTTAACAAAAAATAAAATACTGTTAATTATATTTTTAATTGGCAGTTTTTTCTTTTTGAGGCTATATAAAATTGAACAAAGAGTAAATTTTTCAATGGATCAAGGAATGTTTTTATTGAGAAGCTGGGATATTTATAAAAATAAAGAAATTACATTGATTGGACCAACAGCTTCTCCGATTGTTAATCAACACCAATTTTTTCAAGGGCCGTTAATTTATTATTCATTAATTATTTTAATGATGATGTCTGGTTGGAATGTGGTGGCGGCATCTTATTTTTTGGTGTTTTTTAATTTTTTAGCATTAGCGGCATTATATGCGTCGGCGGAAAAAATATTTAATAAAAAAACAGCAATAATAACGGCAATAGTTTATATTTTTATGCCAGCGTTAATTGATTTTTCTAACTTTATCTGGAACCCAAATTTGTTGTTGACATTGACTCCTTTTTTTATCTTTAGTGGAGTGAAATCCCTGGAAAATAAAAAATGGTGGAATTATTTAATTTGGGGAATGTTGGGTGGAATATGTTTTCAGTTTCATTTTCAATTTGCTTTAATATTGTTGTTTGTTTTTTTGTTTTTGATATTTAAAAAACAATCTGTCAAAAATATCTTTTTGTTTATAGTTGGAGCACTGATAGGTTATTCCCCTCTTTTAATTTTTGATTTGAGAAATAATTTTTATAATATAAAAACAATATTGGAATGGTTAAAATACGGCGGAGATGAAAAATTTGTTTTTCATGTATATTATTTTTTGTCTTTTATGCCTTTTATTTGTTTAGGGTTGGGATGGTTTTTAAATAAACTAAAAAATAGAAAAATTTTGGTTTTGTTAATGATTGTTTTTATTGGAAATTCTTTTTTAAAGGTTATTAGACAAAATAAGGCATTTGGAATGCCTGATAATTGGAATTATATTTTACAAAAGGAAACTGTTGAAAAAATATTAGAAAATGGCTGCCCTGGAAATTTTAATGTGGCGGAAACAATTGGCGGAGATACTAGATCTCACGATTTGAGGTTTTTATTAACCATAAAAGGGTGTGAACCGATGGGAGTGGAAGAATATCCAATGGCGGAAAAATTATTTTTAGTGGCACCGATTGAAAGACCGGTAGAAACGGAAACGGTGTGGGAAGTGGAAAGTTTGGGAAAATTTAAAATTAATAGAAAAGAAAAATTGAATGAAAAAATTTGGTTTTATGAATTGGAAAAATAAGCTTTAAGAATAAATTTGAGCTAATTTTTCTCTAGAACTTTCGCTTTTTTGGGATTTCATTTCTATCTCTGCTCTTTTGATAAAGAGAGAAACTTCTTTATCTTTATAAATTTCATCCTTTTTTTTGGAAACAATGCCAACTGACAAATCTAAACCAATTTTTTGTCCTGTTTCTTTAATTTTTTTGTTTAAATTTTCCTTTTGATCTTCATCGCAATTAGGTAAGATCAATAGAAACTCATCTCCACCCCAACGTACGATATAATCAGATTCTTTGACTTGTTTCTGAAGTTCAGAGACTAATGCTCTTAAAAAATTATCACCCATTTCATAGTCTCCAAAATCGTTTATCAATTTAAAATTACCAATATCTATAAGAGCAATGGTTAGGGGATTTTTAAAATTTAAACATTGTTTTTTTAATTCTTCCTCACCAAAGAGGTTGCGATCATAAGCGCCCGTCATTTTGTCAAAAATAGTTTCATTAAGTTTAATTTCAAGCTGTTCAATTTCTGATTGGTCTTGTTGGTGTTGATTTTCGAGTTGCTTGTTTTCTTCTTCTAGTCGCCTGATTTCTGATTGGTCTTGTTGGTGTTGATTTTCGAGTTGCTCAATTTTTGATAGTAATTCTTCATGTGATAATTCGCTTTGAGGAACATCATTTGTTTCTTCGATTGGAATAACAGGTGTGGGTTTTTCGGATTGGCTGTCTTGAATCATTATGACATTATAGCTTAATCGTGATTAAGATAAAAATGGTAAGAAA
The DNA here is from genome assembly GCA_964432085.1 of uncultured Gammaproteobacteria bacterium. Lineage (GTDB taxonomy): Bacteria > Patescibacteriota > Microgenomatia > UBA12405 > UBA12405 > WARW01. The sequence goes on from CAYSME010000006.1 coordinate 2,356, forward strand.
TATTATTAATTTAGAGTGTTATAATCAAAACGGTACCTTTTAATAATTATTTAATAAATTTTTAATAAATAAAAATTGTAGAGTTTTATGGATGAAAAAATTCAAAAAAAAATAGTCTCGTTTTATAACCAATTTGAAACAATCAAATACAAAAAAGGACAGATTTTGTTTAGAGCTGGAGAAAATTTAAATACGGCTTATATAGAAAAAACTGGTTTTTTGAGAGCTTATGTGATTAGTGGTGATAGGGAAATAAGTTTGCCAACTTTAAGACCTTTAACTTTTTGCGCCGGGATAAATGGACTTCATAAAAAACAAAATAAATATTTTGTGGAAGCAATAACAGCAGTGGAACTTTGGGCCATACCGATGGATGAATATGTAAAATTTATTGAAAGCGACAAAGAAATTCTTAATGCAGTTAATAATAATTTGATTAATGATTTGATTGATTTGTCTGACAACTGGCGACAAATTGTGGCCGGAGATGCAGAAAGTAAAGTGGCAGGGTTAATTTGTTTGATTGCCAAAGATATTGGTGAGAAAAATGGAAATGAAATTTTGGTGAATTTCAACACTCCACACCGAGTGTTGGCTAGTATGACCGGATTGACCAGAGAAACAGTAACTCTGCAAATTTTGAAATTTCAAAAACAAGGCTATCTTTACAATAAAAAAAGAAAAATGGTAATTAAAAATATTGCTAAAATTAAGGAAATTGCAAGAATTTAAATCTGAACTATTCTCGACAACAATCTAGAATTTTATTAATGGTTTTGCCGATGGTACCCATTAGAGTTTTTTCGGGGAAAGGTTGTTCTTTTTCTGATAAAGTGATTTTTTTAGGATCAGATTTAACTAGACCTAAGTTCAAACCCCAAAAAAGATTATAAAGATCAAAAGATTTTTTGAAATAATCATTGGCTTCTTTTTTGTCACCTTTGGTTAAACTTTTAGTGCCAACTTCCATTAATCTCATAGAAGCGGATAAAAGATGTTTGCTGGTGCACCAAACTTCACCTTGGCCTTCTTTGACAATTTTTTTCATTAATTCTTTTCGCATTTCTCGGGCTGTATTTAGAATATCAATATATTTAGTGTCGCCTAATTTTTGAGAAGTGAAAAACATATGTTCTTCAATACCAATTAAATTCATGATAGCAACGGATAAATCTTCGCCTGAAGAAAGATCTAATTGGTGACCTTTTTCTAATTTTTTAGTATTTTCTATAAATTTTTGGATATCGGTGTTTTGCATAAAACCCTCCGTCCCGCAGCGGCGGGACACCTCCCTTGACAGGGCGGCTTTAAATAATAACTTAAAAAGTAATGTGAAGATTAATAAAATACTGATAGGAAAGACAACTTTTTGATATGGAAAAAGGATTTTACCACCATTAATCTTACGTGATTTATGATCAATAAAAATACCCAAAAGCCAAATAAAAAAGCCTAAAATTTGGCCAAATATTATTTTATCGAGACCTAAAAGTTTGTTATTTAAAACACCAGTCTGGTCGGTATAAATAAAATAAAAAAGAGTTAACCCTAGCATAATAAGGGAAAGAATGATGGGATTTTTGAGAAATTTATTTTTAAATTTAGTGGCTAGCCAAAAAGAAATGGCAGTATTTAAACCAGAAATCCAAAGAGCGACTAAAAAATCATCAATGTTTAATTTTTTAGCCAAAAGCATCCCTCCACCAACAGTGACAATACAGACAGGACATTGGGCGTAAATTGGTTTAACTAAAAGCATAATATTATTTTATCAACATATTAATGTTTTAAGCGAGTTTGGCAAACTGTAATTCGTTGATGCAGTTTAGTTAATTCATCAGAAACCGGTTGATCAGTTTTTACATAATAATTGTAAATAGCTTCAGCCAAAGCATCGGCGGCTAAAAGAGAGCAATGAATTTTGACAACAGGCAGATCATCCAAAGCTTTGATGATATCTTCATTTTTGATTTTTAAAGCTTCAGTTAAAGTTTTACCTTTGGCCAGATCAGTGATAACACTACTAGTAGCGATGGCAGCGGCACAACCAAGGGTTTCAAATTTAACATCTTGAATATAATCTTCGCCTTTTTTATTTTTATCAATTTTTAAATAAAGCTTCATAACATCACCACAGGCAAGATTACCAACTTCGCCAACAGCAGTTGGATTTTTAATTGATCCGAAATTGTGAGGATTTCTGAAATGTTGCAGTACTTTTTGGGTGTACATAGTTTTATTTTTTAAAAGGCGAGATGGCCCTAAATTTATTAATAACTTGAGGTAATATCTTTAAAAGATAATCAGCATCGGCTTTGGTAGAAAAACGACCAAGACTAAAACGAAGAGAACCATGGGCTTGTTCCGGTTTTAAACCAGTGGCAAGTAAAACGTGGCTGGGCTCGAGAGAAGCTGAAGAACAGGCCGAACCGGTGGAAGCTTCGATGCCGTAAAAATCTAATTCTAGGAGTAATGATTCTCCTTCGACTCGGTCAAAGGAAATATTTATATTATTGAAAAGACGTTTAGTTGGATGACCATTAAGATGAGAATCTGGAATGGTTTTTAAAATATTTTTGATTAAAAAATCCCTAAGTTTGGTTAATTTTTCTTGCTCTTGATCAAAATTTTTGATGGCAATTTCGGCGGCTTTAGTGAAACCAACAATAGCAGGAAGATTAACAGTGGAAGAGCGTAAATTAAATTCATGACCACCACCATGAAGGAGCGGATCAATTTTGGTGCCGGTTTTGACATAAAGAAGGGCTACACCTTTGGGACCATAAATTTTATGAGAAGAAGCAGTTAAAAGATCAATGTTTAATTTAGATAAATCAATGCTGGTTTTGGTAAAACTTTGGGAAGCGTCGGTGTGAAAATAAACATTTCTTTCTTTACAAATTTGACCGATGCTAGCGATATCTTGAATAGTACCAATTTCATTGTTGCCATGAATTATGGAAACTAAAATGGTGTCTGGACGAATTGTTTTTTTGAGTTCATCTAAATTAATCAGACCATATTTATCGACAGATAAGTAACTAATTTCAAAACCTTGAGTGGCTAACCATTTGGCACTATTTAAAACGCAATCATGTTCGATTGAAGAAATAATGATATGCTTGCCTTTATTTTTATTAGCGAAGGCAATACCTTTTAAAACAGTGTTGTTGCTTTCAGTGGCAGAAGCGGTAAAAATAATTTCTGATGGTTTAACTTTTAAAATGTCGGCAAAAGTTTGACGACAAGATTCGACTGTTTGAGAGGCAATTGAGCCCATTTGGTGAAGAGACATGGTATTACCACAATAGGAAAAATCAAAATAAGGAAGCATGGCATTTAATACTTCAGGGTCGACCGGAGTGGAAGCGGCATAATCAAAATAAATTAACTTGTTCTTATTGGTTAACTGGTCGAGAGTAATTGAATTTAAAACATGACTGAAACCGGATTGAATTTTTTGCCAAACTGATTTGCTTTGACAACTACAAAAATCAGGACAAATAAATTCGGGTTTTTCCAGGGCGTTGATAACTTTCCCCAGTGTAATTTTTTTAGGATCGCCGTTGATGGAGTAACCACCACAAGCTCCCCTGTTAACTTTCAAAACTCCGGCTTTTTTTAATTTGGAAAATATCTTTTCAAGATAATCTGAAGAAATATGCTCTGATTCAGAAATTTTTTTGACAGAACAACAGCAGTCTTGACCCAAAAGATTGGCCAGAGCGCGAAGACCATAACGTGATTTAGTTGATAATTTCATAATTTATATCGGACTATTCTAGTCCGAATTAATTATAATCTGAAAATTAAACTCTGTCAATATTGGAATTTAACTAAATTAATTTAAAATAATTTAAAATTAAAGCAGTCATTATCGAAACTACCACTGGGATTAAAATTGTTTTAACCCAAAAGTTTATACTTTTATAAATTTTAGTATCAATTTCTTCTGCCGCATATTCTTTAACTTTTCTCATAAAAGGAACAGAATCAATACATTCATTTAAAACTTCTTTAATTTTATTTCTTGTTTCATCTCTTGATAAAAGGTCAGTAAACTCTTTTCCTACACGACCAGCAAGCTCAGAAGATATCCTGTCACCGATGGCATCATTTTTTGCCATTTCCTTTCTCCTTTTCTTTAGTTTCCTTGAATTCTTTAAAATTTTGAAGGAAAGAAATGCCAAGTTTAACTACTTCTGTTAAGTCTGGAGTTTTGAAAAAAAGCTGTAATTCTTCGAGTTGTGCTTTGGCTCCATTGGTAAAATCAAGTGAAAAACAATCCTTTTCTTGACCATCTTCGGTTATTTTTTTAAGGGATCCTTTTATTGGCATAGCAATATTATAAACTAATCAAATTTATTTTTGGCAGTTGGGGCAATAGAAGGTGCCGCGGCCGCCGAGTTTGATGCGTTTAATGGTGGTATTACAAATCAGACATGGTTCTCCATCTCGCTGATAAACTTGAAAGTTAAATTGATTTTTACCGACAGAACCATCGGGGTGAACATATTTATTATCTTTAGCAGTGGAACCACCGGCCAAAATCGATTCTTTCATTATCTTTATCAGATTCTGATGAAGTAAATTAGATTTTTTGAGAGTAATTTTATTAGCAGAAGTCTTAGGGTGAATTTTGGATAAAAATAAAGCGTCGTTGGCATAGATATTACCAATTCCAGCAAATTTGTTTTGATCGAGTAAAACTATTTTGATAGGACGAGAGGTATTTTGAAGTTGATTAAAAAAATATTTTGGAGTGAAATTAGAGGCTAAAATATCACGACCAAGATTTTTTTGGGCTTGGGCAAGCTCAGTCTGGCTAAAAAGCTTGACCCAACCAAATTTACGCTGATCGTTGAAAAAAAGTTGAGAATTATCGGAAAAAGTAAAAACTAATCTGGTTGATTTGTTGGGAAGAATCGATTTGTCTTCTTTTGGAGTGGGATGACCGAGTGTTGAAACCCCCTCCCGAATATTCGGGGTCCCCCTTAAAGAAGGGGGACTGTATATTATTTGACCAGTCATTTTGAGATGAAAGAGGAGAATTAAATCGTTTGATAAGTGCAAAGAAAGCTGTTTACCGATGCGGGAAGTTTTAATTATTTTTTGCCCTTCGACCCCTTCGGCAAGCTCAGGGCGAGCAATAAAAGATTTTGGAGTAATGATTTCTAGATTGGAAATAGTTTTATTAACAAGATGCTGATCTAAAAAAAGACGAACAACTTCAACTTCGGGAAGTTCTGGCATATGGTATTTTACCAAGGAACAAACCCTCCGTCTCACTTCGCTCGACACCTCCCTTGACAGGGAGGCTTTCCTTTTTAAACTAGATCGTCGAAATCGATGACGGAGATGGCTTTGTTTTTGGCTAAATGAGAGATGGCAACGTGCATGTCGGCAACGCTATCTTTGATTTCAGAAAAGGAATTTAAATAAGTCTGAGTAGAAGCGATATAACTCATAATTAAGACTAAATCTGAGATTAATTTAGTGCCACTGGCGACTGAGGCGATCAAATAAGCAAAAATTAAAACATAAAAAAATACAGCAGTGTTTTGAAGAGTAAACCATTCAGTAAAACACCAATTACATAGACGAGAAAAATGTCGACTAAAACTTTTTTGTTCTAAATCAATATCATTTGTTTCTTGAAATTTAGCGTAATAAACTTCTGTTTTGGTATTTTGAATATCTTTTAAAGAGATATAACGTTGAGTGGTGTAGTAATCAATAAAATAATATATAGCTATATAAACAATTTCAAAAATAAAAGCTCTGAAATCGACGAAAAGAAGAATGATAGGAATAGAAATTAAGGAAATAATACTGTCAATTCCTGGCTGTCGAAAAAGACATAAAGTCCAAGTGGTGGCATCAGCAAAATTACGGATTGCCTGAATACTTTCATGTCTTTCTAGTTTAGATTCTGTTTTAATATCACCAATAAAATAATTATGAATATCAAAACCAATATCACTAATGCAATCATCTAGTTTAGTGACAGATTTAATTCGAGTGAAATTGTCAATTATACGAACAATAAAAATGGTAATAATTGAAAAAAGAATAGCTGAATAGCTAGACTTGGTTTCAACAAGATTGATGGTTCTGGAAAAGAGATAAATGGAAATTAATGGGAAAAAAGCAGAAATGAAACGAATTACAACCCAAAAGATAAATCTTGACTTGTTTTGAATAATTTCAAAAATTAATTTAATAATCCGACGAGTTTTTTGGGACATTATATTAATAATAGAGTATTAATTTACAAATTCCAATTTTCAATTTTAAACCCTTCTGACCTTCGGCCATCTTCCCTTGACAGGGCAGAAATTATTTTTGTTTGATAGAATGATGGGTATGAGTGAAAATATTTATGATTCAGTAATTATTGGTTCAGGACCGGCAGGATTAACAGCAGCTATTTATCATGCTAGAGCGGATGTAAAAACAGTGGTGATTGCAGGAAATCAACCGGGGGGACAATTAACTATTACTCCAATGGTGGATAATTATCCTGGATTTCCGGATGGAATTGGCGGTTTTAAATTAATGATGAATACTCAAACTCAGGTTAAAAATTTTGGGGTAATTATTAAAAGTGGAATTGTTTGTAAAATTCAAAATACAAACCCCTCTGTCGATAAATCGACATCTCCCCTTAACAGGGGCGACTTTTTTGTTGAATTAGAAAATGGTGAAGTTTTACAAAGCAAGACGGTGATTGTGGCGACAGGGGCTGGAGTTAAATGGCTAGGATTACCACGAGAAAAAGAATTAATTGGTCATGGAGTTAGCAGTTGTGCAACTTGTGATGGGGCATTTTTTAGAGATAAGACAGTGGCAGTGGTGGGTGGAGGTGATACTGCTTGTGAGGATGCGGCTTTTTTGTCGAGATTTGCCAAAAAAGTTTTTATGATGGTTAGGAAAGGAGAATTTAGAGCTAGTGTGGCGGAACAAAAGAAAGTATTGGAAAACGAAAAAATAGAAATTTGGTGGAATAGTGAGATAAAAGAATTAATTGGGGAAGATAAATTAAATTCAGTAAAAATTTTTAACAATAAAACTGATGAAGAAAAAATAATGCCGTTAGATGGGTTGTTTGTGGCTATCGGCTATAACCCGGCGACGAAATTTTTAGAAGGATTAGTGGAATTAAAGGGAGGCGGACAAGTTATAGTGAATGAAAAAATGATGACTAGTGTTGAGGGAATTTTTGCGGCTGGCGATTGTGTTAATGAACACCATCGGCAAGCAATTATTGCGGCCGGCGAAGGTTGCCGCGCAGCATTGGAAGTGCAAAAATGGTTGAAAAGATAATTTTCTTTTTATTAAACCGATTTATATTTAATACCATCCGTTTTTTCTATGGTTAGTTTCTGATTTTCTTTGTTTAAAATTACATATCCACAGTCTAATATATCAATAAGCCCATGATCGTTTAGAATATCACTAAAAATTGTCCAAATAGGACCACCATGAGTGACAATGCCGATGGTTGAATAATTTGTATAATTTATGATTTCATCAAACACTTTTTTTATTCTTTCAGCAAAATCATCTTGTGATTCTGCTCCTGGTATCTGACTTCTATAATCTTTGAGTTTTTCAACTAATTTTGGGTATTTTATTTTTGCTTCTTTTCTGATCATTCCAGTTAAAATACCATTTTTATCCCTTTCCTTTAAATCTTTAATAGTTGTCATTTCACAATCTAGTTTAGATTTTAATATTTTGGCAGTTTGTTGGGCTCTTATTAGTGGACTACAAAAAAGAATTTTTATACCAGAATTACTTAATTTATCAGCTAAATTATGAGTTTGAATTATACCTTCACCTGATAATTCATCGTCATAAGCTCCACCATATCTATCTTCAATATCACCAGTGGTTTGTCCGTGTCGGATAAGATAAATTTTCATTGTGAAACTAGATTTTTTATTTTGGAAATGAATTTGTCGGTGGAGAAGTTGGCAGCACGAGAAATACAATCTTTGGAATTTATTTTTAATTTTTGAAATTTTTTAATGGCTGCAATACAAGATTCTTCAGTCAATTTATCAAAAAACACACCTGTTTTATCCTCAATGACTGTCTCGGTGGTACCGCCACTTTTATAGGCGATAACTGGGCAACCGTAAGACATAGCCTCAACAGGAACCATGCCAAAATCTTCATTATCGGAACAGAAAAAGAAAGCCTTAGCCACTGAATATAGTTTATTTTTCTCCTCTTGTGAAATTTCTCCTAAAAATTCAATATTTGGGCCAGATATTTTTTTTAATTCGTTGGAAAAATTAGCAAAATCTCGACCAAATATTTTTAATTTTAAATTAAGTTTATTACAGGCTTTAATAGCAATGTCGTAACGTTTGGCACGAGCCAATCTGCCGCCGGCTAAATAAAACCCTTCTGTCTTGCTTCGCTTCGACATCTCCCCTTGATAAAGGGGAGAAATTATTTTTTTAGGTAAATCGATGGGTGGATTGATGATGATGGAATCACGGTGATAAAATTTTTGGATACGATCGGCAGTTGTTTGAGAATTGGCAATGAATTGATCAACGTTTTGAGCAGACTTAAAATCGATTTTTCTTAGAAAAATGTTTAAAATTTTAACCAAACTATAAACTATTTTATTTTTAGTAAAGTTTCTGGCTGTGGGTAAACCATAAAGATAACGAGGCGGAGTGTGGCAATAACAAACTAACTTGGCATTTTTTTTATTGATTAAATTTGGGAAATAGGCACCAGTTGCAGAAGTAATAATAATATCGAAATTAGAAAAATCAAAAGATTTGAAAACTAATGGGGCTAAAAGACGAAGAGGACTGATAATTTTATGGGCAAATGGAATATTTTGAAAAAAACTTTGATGAATTCGACCTTGCCATTTTTTTTCTAAACGGTTACGATGTGGGCCTAAAAATTCTGGTTTATAAATAGTTGTATAAATTGGAGCCTTTGGAAAAATATCTGATAAAACCTCTAAAACGTTTTCGGCACCACCAAATTCTTTGATGTAATCTTGAACGATAGCAACTCTAAAAGAGTGAGACTTGTTGTGATTTTGATTCATCTTTTTTATTTATTTTAACCGGATTTTGTTTTTGAATTCTAGAGATAAGAGATTTAAAATTATAAGTTTTAAAAAGAGATGTTAAATTTTGATAAAAAATGGGGGTTAATTTAGCAGAAGAAAGTTGAAGATTAATAGGAATATTATAAACTAAAGTAGCCAATTTTTTTGAAAGATAGGCATTTTCTCTGTCTTTTTCTAATTTTTCTCGGATAGATGGCTTGATTTCATTTAAATTTTTATAGATATTATCCAGGTCTTGATATTGAGAAAGTAAATCAATGGCAACTTTTGGACCAATACCGGAAACACCTGGGTAATTATCGGACATGTCCCCCATTAATGCTTTTAAGTCTATAACTTGATGGGGTAAAATTCCTAATTTTTCTTTAACATCATCCGGTTTAAAGATTTTAGTTTCAGAAAGACCACGAATAGGAACAAATAGTGAAACTTTTTTATTGACCAACTGCATTAAGTCTTTGTCACCAGTAATTATTACAACTTGATTTATGATGTATGATTTATGATTTTGAGAATTTTTTTTGACTTTTTTCAAAGCTTTGCGAGTGATGGTGGCGATTAAATCGTCGGCCTCGAAACCGCCCATGGAAAAAGTGGCAATTTTGGTTGTTTCTAAAGTTGATTTTAAAAGCGGCAGTTGAGAAACCAAATCACGGTCAGCTGGTTTACGTTTAGCACGATAGCCTAAAAATTCTTCGTTCCTAAAATTTGGACCTGGAGAATCCAAACAAACGATTAAGTATTGTGGATCTAAAATACTGATAGCAGAAAGCAACATGGAATAAAAACCATAGAGACCATTGACCGGTTGACCATTTGAAGTTAGATGAGGAATAGAATGATAGGCCCGGTGAATAACGGCATGACCGTCAATAATGACTAGTTTAGACATGAAGTAGTTTACCTTATTAACGATAAAGTTGGCTATGTGTGCCTAATGTCTCAAAAATAATAATTGTTTTGTTGTCAATAATTTTAATTGAATACAAAGCTCGCCAATCTCCATTTATGTTTATACTTCGATAATTTAAAAAATCTCCTTTTAAAGGATGATTGTTTAATATAGGGTTAAATTTATCTTCTATAAAAACTTCTAATCTATTATTAAAACACTTTTGAATTTTTAAAGGAGACTTTTGGTAATATTTACGAAATTTATTTGTAAACTTAATGCTTGTATTATTTATCACTAATTAACCATTTTATAGCATCTTTAGTATTAGAAAAAGTAGGTGAAATTTTGCCTTTTTCAATATCTTCTTTGGAATTTTTCAATTGTCTTATTAAATACGGAGATGGATTTTCATTTAAAGAAAAATTAATAGTTTTATTTCTAATTAGATTTTTTAAAAAAGCATTTATTACTGAACTTAAAGTCAAGCCTAAATCTTGGGCAACTTGTTGGGCTTGTTTTTTAACAAGAGGTTCAGTTTTAATGTTAATTACGGCGGTGTTCATATTCTTAGTATATATAATATATATACATTGTCAATATCTTTAATTAGATGACAATTTTAATATGTTTAGGGTAAAATTTAATAATGGAACAGCATCCGATTCCACAACAAATAACATCCTATGAGTTCAAGCTTGTGGGAGATATGACCTTGAAGCAGTTTTTGAAGGCAGCATCCGGAATAGTTTTGGCTTTAATAATTAATTCGACAAAATTAATAATTTTGGTTAAATGGCCATTAATGTTGGTATGCGCAGGGGCTGGATTGGCTTTAGCTTTTGTTCCTTTTGAAGATCGACCATTAGAAACATGGGTAATTTCCTTTTTAAGGGCGATTTATAAACCAACAATCTACACTTATCAAAGAAAATCAACTAAAAACTGGCTTGATTTAGATTTGACAAAAAACATAAAACAAAACGAAGAAGATTTAATAGTGACAGAAAAACAAGGAATTAAATCTAACTTATCGGGAGATAAGATAAAGGATGCGATTGGGGTGATAGGAATGAAAAAAGGTGAAAAAAATAAAGAAATTACAATTGAAACCGAAAATACATTAACAGAGGCCAAAAAAGATGTAATAAGTGAAAGATCTGCAGAATCTAGTGGTGTATCTGGAGAAAAGATTGAAGTGAAAAATGAGGACTGGAGGGATGCCAAAACGGATTTGAATTTAAAAACAGAAAAATTGGAAGCAACAGGAAAAGCGATTTTTGGATCGATTCCTATGCCAGATATCCCGGAAATACCAAACGTAATTGTGGGGATGGCAACAAATACAGAAGGAAGAATAATTGAAGGAGTAATAATTGAAATTCAAGATGAACATGGGAATCCTTCAAGAGTATTAAAAACAAATTCTTTGGGTCAATTTAAAACTACAACACCATTGGCGAGTGGAAGATATTTAATCATTGCCGAGAAAGATGGTTTTATTTTTGATAGAGTTAATATAGACTTAAATGATCAAATAGTTCAACCAATTAGAATTATTTCTAATAACTAAATATGTCGACAGATCCATTAAAGATTGCTATTAAAGGAAGTACACAAGAACATTTACCAATAGAGGATGTGATTGATGGAATTGTAATTATGAAAGATGGATCTTGTTCGACGGTTTTAAGCGTATCATCGGTTAATTTTGATTTATTATCGGAATCAGAACAATCAGCTTTGGTTTTTGCCTATGGTGGAATTATAAATTCATTAAATTTTCCGGTGCAAATTATTATCCAATCACATGCTAAAGATGTAACATCTTATTTAAAAAATCTACAAAATATGGAGGAAGAACAGATTAATCCACAACTTAAGGAGAGAATAAAACAGTATAGGAGATTTATAGAGGAAACAGTTAAAAAGAATGATGTTTTATCAAAATCGTTTTATATTGCCGTTAGTTTTTCTGCTTTGGAGTTAGGAATCAAGACTGGAGGAGTTAAGGGAATGAAAATGTTTTTGCCACAAAATAATAAACAGGAACTACCCTTTACTAAGGAATATATCTTAGAAAAAGCTAAAGCTAATTTAGAGCCTAAAAAAGATCATTTAGTAAGACTTTTTTCGAGACTGGGATTAGAAATAAAACCATTAAATAACAAAGAATTAATTGATCTTTTCTATAGAACCTATAATGAGGATACGGCTATTAATCAAAAGGTTTCTAATGTAAATTATCAAGCACCGGTAGTGACAGAGGGACAAACAACATGAAATTATTTAACAAAAAAACAATTCCAGTAAATAACCCAGAACCAGTAAAAGTGGATCCAAATAAAAGGGATTTTACGGCTGGATTAGTATCTACCAAAGATGTTATTGCCCCATCAGCTATAGAAGTCGATTTTAATCATATTAGAATTGATAATAAATATTACCGGACTTTGTTTGTAGCAGCTTATCCAAGATTTGTGGGGATTAATTGGTTGTCTTCGTTGATTAATTTCGATTCTTCTTTAAATATTTCAATGTTTATTTTCCCAACTGATGGAAAGGCAGTTTTAGATGATTTGAGACGAAAAATTACAGAGATGGAAGCTGAATTGAGCACAGATATACAAAGAGGGAGATTAATTAATCCTGCAACACAGGCAAAATTAGAAGATGCATTAAATTTGCAGGCTAATTTGGTTAAAGGTGAGGAGAGATTTTTTCAATTTGGTCTTTATGTAACAATAACAGCAGAATCAGTGGCTGAATTAGATAGAACTAATAAAAATTTAGAGGCGGCGCTGGGGGCATTGTTGATAATTAGCAAGAAAGCAACATTACAAATGGAAGATGGTTTTATTACAACCCTGCCAGTTTGTCAGGATAAATTGGCAATTAGTCGAAACATGGATACAACTTCGTTGGCGACAACCTTTCCTTTTGTGTCATCGGATTTATCAGATGATAGAGGAATTATGTATGGAATTAATATGCATAATGGATCATTGGTTATTTTTGATAGATTTTCGATGCCGAATTATAATTCGGTGGTGTTTGCTATGGCCGGTGCTGGAAAATCGTATTTGATTAAATTAGAAGTTTTACGATCTTTGATGATGGGGACAGATGTTATTGTAATTGATCCAGAAAATGAATATAAAGAATTGTGTGATAATTCAGGCGGGCAATATATCGCCTTTGGATATGGTGAAGCTTCAAAAATTAATCCATTTGATTTAACTTTGGCGGAAGAACAAGGAGAAAATGCTTTAAATACTAAAATTTTGTCTTTACATAAATTATTAAAAGTGATGCTGGGAGATATGGATCCGATTGAAGAATCAATTATAGATAAAGCTGTGATGGATGCTTATAAAATGAAGGGTATTACACCAGACCCGACCACTCAGGATAAAGAACCACCATTAATTGAAGATTTATATAAATCTTTAATTGGAATGGAAGAAGAAAAAGCAAAGAGTTTATCTGCTAGATTGGAAAAATATATAAAAGGGTCATTTGCGGGAGTTTTTAATCAAAAAACAACAGTTAATTTAACTAATAAATTTGTGGTGTTTGGAATTAGAAATTTAGAAGATGCTTTAAGACCAGTGGCGATGCAAATTATTTTGGATTATATTTGGACAATAGTTAAAAAAACTCTTAAAAAGAGGATTTTGGTGGTGGATGAAGCTTGGTATTTAATGCAACATAATGATTCGGCAGAATTCTTAAGAGGAATTGTCAAAAGAGGTAGAAAATATTATCTGGGAGTGACAACAATCACCCAGGATGTAGATGATTTTTTAAATACTGATTATGGTAAGGAAATTGTAACTAATAGCTCGATTCAAATTTTATTAAAACAGCATAGTGCAGCAATTGAGTTGATTGGAGGAGTTTTTTATTTGAGTGAGGGAGAAAAACAATTATTATTGGCGGCAAATAAAGGTGAAGGAATATTTTTTGCTGGACAAAACCATGTAGCTATTCAAGTAATCGCATCGGAAGATGAACATAATTTAATTACTTCAAATCCAGAGGAGCTTTTAAAGAAAAAAAATACGTTAAACCCCACCCAACCTACCCCTTCTATGCCAAAGGTAAATGTTAATGTAAAACCAATAATTCAAAACCCCACACCTTCTATCGCTGCTAACCCAACCATTATTGGCCCTCCATTGAAAACTACAGATGAACAAAATAAAAAAGAACCTATTAAAACAATGGAACCACCGAAGATGAATGTGTCTCCAGTTGAACCAAAAATTAATGTCCCAGAAGTAAAGCCGGTGGGTGTAACACCGAAGTTTAATATTCCTGAAATAAAACCGATTGAAAATATACAAAATAAGACACCGGTTGTTCAATCGCAAATAAAACAAGAAACACAAAAAGAAGAGGTGTTGTTTAAAAGACCAGAAGTGGTGGTGGTGTCTGAAACAAAAAAGCCAGTGTTTATTAAAAATGAAGAACAAAAAATACCTCAACCGCCACAACTAGCGAGAAAACCACAACCTGTATTTGAAACACCAATCAATAAACCAGAAGAGAAACCCGCCTCCGTCCCAACTACGGCGGGCGAAGTAAAGATGGATTATGATAAATTGTTTGGAGACGGGATACTTTAAGATTGATATAATTTATTAATGGCAAAGACTGCTGCACAGAATGAGACAATTGAAATCGTAGATACAACACCTTTATTGATGGGTTTGGCTAAATTAAAGAAAAAAAGAGCTGCCGAATTGGGTAATTTTCAAAATCCGGTGGAACAAAAAATAGCGGAGTTGAGTAGAGAAACAAAAGCATACTTAGGAAGTAATGGTAATTCTGAGGAAGCGGTTAAAGCTAAAATAAGAGAAGTAATAAAAGAAAGTGAAATTAAAACAAAAAATGAAGAAATTAATGAATTGGCTGAAACAATAGCAAAGGAATCCGGGATAAATAATAAAACTGAAGTTAATATTCAAGCAAAAAAAATTAGACTAGAAATTGAAAAATGGCAAAGAGAACATCCATTAGAAGTTAATAACTTTAGAAAAGAACAATTTCAAAAGGAGTTTCTTTCTGAGGCAAAAAAACTAAACTCAAATCTAAGCGAAAAACAATTAAGTGATTTAAAAGATTTTAGCAAATTAGTGGCAGAAAATTCTTTTAAGGAAAATATTATTGACAGTCAAAAAGATGAAGCATTGACTGCTAACAGCCAAGTTAGTCCAGGAAAATTGGAAAGTGCTTGGTCAGATTTAAGAACAACAACTAATTTTTTAGACAAAAAACCGGAAGAGGTGGATGGTATTAAAAATAAATATAATTCATTAAGAGAAGGCTTAGATGGAGTGACCTTACCGAGTAATAGGTTTACTAGATCATTTGATAATGTAATTACTAGTTTTGATAATCCAGATATTAATGCTTTATTGTCAAAATTTAGAAGAAAATTTGGTGGTTCAAGCTTTGACAAAATAAATAATTTGACTGGTGGATGGTTAAACAGAACGATATCTGGGGCTGGCGAAAGATTGGCGGGAAAAATCGGAAATCAAGCGATTGGAGATTTTGTGAAAAATTCACTGGGAACATTCGCTCAACAAGGATTTAAACAAGGAATGTCGACAATTTTGAATGGAATTTTAAAAGGTGGGGTTAAAGCAGTTGCTGGAACTGCAGTGAAAGGTGGAGTAGCAGCAGCCGCTGGTGCGGCTACAGGAGGGTTAGCGACATTAGCAATGGCAGTATTAGCAGTGGCTAAAAAAATTAAAGGAGCTTTTGATAAATTAGCCGAAAAATTTGGGATAAGTTTTAAAAAGGATTTAGAAGCGGCATTTGGAAAAGTCGGCGGAGGGATAATTAATGGGGCTATTTTGGTAGTTGGTTTACCATTTGCTTTAGTGGGAATGGTTTTTGCAACAACAGCTTTACCTTTTATATTAATTTTTGGTGGTTTTTTGGGATACACTAAATTTGTTTCCCAAGATTGGGGATCGGGAAGTTTAGTTTTACCAAAAGATTTGAAAAATATTGAGTCTGTGATCGGAACACCAGGAGCTACTGGTGGAACAGAAGGAACTATTAATAATCCAGCATATGTGGAAGGATGTAGTGAAAGTTTAGCTTGTGCAGTAATTGAATATTTAAAAGCAAACAACAGAGATGTAGTTACGAGGGAAAATTGGCCGACAACTCGTGATAGTTATATTAAAAAATCTGATTTATATAATAAATTTAATTTTAATTCTGATTTTTTTCCAACTATAAATAGTGGAATTAATTCTGGTAATTCACATTACCTTCAATGTGTTGAATTTGGCCAAGCGGTGGGTAATTTACCATCAGCTCCTCAATTTAATTCTTGTAGTAGTTGGCCAAATAGTGCTTTTAATATTAGTGGTTGTACCAGAATAAGTAATCCAAGTAATGTAAGAGCTGGGGATTATATAATACATAAAAGTGGCAGTTCTGGATGTGGTCATGTAAGAGTTATATCTGTTCTAAGTAGTGATGGATGGTTATGGGTATCTGAAGCACATGGCACGAATGGTCAAGTAGAAAATACTTATTATTCAAATATTAATGAATTAATTAATGAAGAAAAAAATTGTCTTTATTCTTTTATAATAAGATGTTAATGAAAAATTTTTTTAAAAAATATAATTTAGTATTTCTTTTACTTATTTTAGTAGTTATTTTAATAGTTTTAAAAATAATTTACTCTGATAAATCAACAAAAACTGTAATAAATAATAATGTGATTACCCCAATAACAACGGAAGTTCCGGATGAAGAGGCTTTTAACCCTGGATATATTAAAGATCAAGAGAGATTGCAAAAATTATCAGATGAATCAAGAGAAAAATATCCTTTGGCAATTAAATTACCATATACACAAAATGATTTTAAAATAAGTCACTATTCTAATACAATGACTTTATTAGTAAAAATTAAGGATGAATCTAAAAAGAGTGAAATTGAAACTAAGGTAAATGAGTGGTTAGTAAAAAATGGATTTGAGGCAGGGTCACATAAAATAGAATGGAAGATAGTTGAAAGTTTTTAGTCTTGTAGCCTGACAGGCATGATTATGTGGGAAAAATCTGGGTCGGATTGGTCGTGAAAGAAAGCCGGGGTGAGAGGTTCGTTTAGTTCAATGATAATTTCTTGACTTTTACTGACAGTAAGAAAATCCATTAAAAATTTATAATTGAAAGCAATCTCTAGAGTTTCACCTTCAATTTTAGCGTCAACAGAAGCTTTATTTTGACCAATTTGAGGAGCATTGGCGGTTAATTCGATAGAATTGGACTTAATATTTAAGCGGACAATATTAGCCGACTCTTTAGCAAAAACAGAGGCGATTTTAACAGCTTGAGTAAATTCATCTTTATTTAAAAAGATTTTAGTAGAAAAAGATTCAGGAATAATTCTTTGATAGGCCGGATACTCCCCTTCAATAAGTCGAGAAACTAGCTCTACATCGTCTAGAACAAAGACAACTTGGTGTTCGTCACTGGTTAAACCAATTTTGATTTTAGTGTTAGTTTTAGCGAGTTTAGTGACCTCTAAAAGGCTTTTGGCAGGGATTAAAAAAGTGATTTGGTCGGTTTTCAAATTAATAGGGTTAATTAATTTAATTTCTTTGAAAGACAAACGAAAACCATCAGTGGCAACCAGTTTTAAACTATCGGAAGTGAATTGACAAAGAATAGCAGTTAAGACAGGACGAGTATCATCACTAGCAGCAGAAAAAGCGATTTGGGAAACGGCTTGGGTTAAAACATCTAAATCTAATTCAAAACAAGTGTCGGAGTTTAAGGTGGGAAAATCAGGATAATCAGTGGATGGATTAGTGGTAAAAGTTGATTCGGTTTTAGATGAGGATAAATTTAAAAGACTTTCTCCTTTAAGAGATAAATCAATTTTTCCGGGGGTTAAATAAGAAACAAATTCAGTAATTTCTTTTGAAGGGATAGTAATTGTTCCCTCTTGTTCAATTTTGGCTCCAATCCAATAATTAATACTTAATTCTAAATTGGTAGCTGAAAGTTTAAGACGACCATTGTCGGTGGATAATAAAATATTATTTAATATAGGCAATTGATTTTTAGAAGAGACAAATCGAGAAACATTAGTGAGGGCGGTGTTTAAATTTTCTTGTAAAAGGGAAAGTTTCATTGCTTTATATTATCAAAATTCGGTTTGAGTTTAAAGGTCAAAAAATAAAGATATTAATATCCAAAATAGTAGTAATGGTTAGTAGAGAGTGTGGAGAAGTGTATTAATTTTGATTTATGATGTTAGGATGCGTGATTTATGATTTAAGAAAATAGTGGAATGTTGATTTTTGGTTTATTAA
>CAYSME010000007.1:0-18856 GCA_964432085.1 uncultured Gammaproteobacteria bacterium
CAACAGGAGACCGATGTATTTCAGGAGAAGTTGGTCTAAGATATGGCACTTGTACTTGTGGAACCGGAACTCTTTATAAATATTGTTGTACTGCTGATGGTTATAGTGAAACCTGTTTAAGTAATGGCACTTGTCCTGGTGGTTTCATAATAGATGAGGTAAGGGTTCGAAGTTCACCTTGTACTCCTAGCATTACCTACACCTGCACCACTAACGGTGGTAGTTGTTACACTGGCACCAGTTGCGATGCATTAGATACCGCCGACAATAATTACACCACTGTTTCCGGTACTTGTGCTAGTGGTGTTTGTTGTAGTTCAACTGTCAATCAGGGACAAACCATGTATTTTTGTGTAAATGGAACTTGTACTGCCACCAGTTCCACTTACACCTCAACCTCCACTTGTGCTGCTAATGTAGCAACTTATTACGGTATTACCACCACTTGTTCCACCGATCCCACCTGTGGCGGCAGTTGTGGAGAGCCAAGTTGTGTTGTCACCCAAACCTGTCCCACTACTACTATTTCTTATACTTGTGGATCTGCCACCACTGGATCATATAGTTCTTCCAATCCTCCATCTTCTGGTCTCTGTACCACCGGAAGAGCTTCCACTCCAAGTGTTGTTAACGGTCAATGGAGATGGACTTGTTATTAATCAAATCATTTAACACATTCCATCGTCTTTTTTTCTCGCTCATTGGCACATCATCTTTATAAATTTTCGCCGACACTGTTCCCTTTCTTGGAGAATATTTATTAATGTAGGCAATTTCAAAACCTACTTTTTTACATAATTTAACCGTATTTTCAAATGCTTTTTTATCTTCACCTGGAAATCCAATAATAATATCCGTTGAAAATCTAACATCTGGAATTTTATTCTTTATTTTTTTTACCAAATCTAAATATTCTTTTTGGGTGTAGCCCCGATTCATTCTTTTAAGAATCTCATCATCGCCAGCCTGAAACGGCAAATGAAGTAGTCGGTCAATATTTGGATACTTGGCAATAATTTCAATTAATTCATCCGAAAAATCCCACGGATTACTGCTCACAAAAGAAATTTTTTCTAAATCTTTTTTCGCTACTTCTTCCAACAAAATATGAAACGAACTCTTAAATCTTTTCTTCCCCATATGAACAATAGAAACAGCCTCCCTGTCAAAGGGGGTCCCCCGAGACTTCGGGGGGGAGGGTTTTAAATCCGAACCATACGAATTCACATTCTGTCCAATCAACATCACTCGTTTAAATCCATCACTGATAGCCTTATCAATATCTTTTAAAATATCATCCATCTTTCGGGAAATTTCTGGACCTTTAGCAAAGGGGACTATGCAATAGCTGCAAAAATTACTGCAACCAAAACTTATCGGAATCAATGCTGTTTCAGTTTTTCCTCTTAGTGGTTCGATTTCAAAACTAATTTTTTCAATTGGTAAAAATTCAGAGACTTCAGGGAAATCTCTTTTTAATTGGGCTAATTTTTTTCCGCTTTTGTCTTTATGTGCTAATCCAGCCAAACACCCCGTCACGATTATTTTAACAGCCTCCCTGTCAAGGGAGGTGCTCCCGACTTGTCGGGAGCGGAGGGTTTTATTCCATTGATTTATTAAGTTTATTAACCCATAAATTCTATTCTCTGCTGATTCTCTAACAATACAGGTATTAATAATTACTAAATCAGCTTCCTTCCAATTAAAAACTTCCTCATAGCCTTCATTCCAATAGAAGGCCCTAATTCTTTCCGAATCAGCCGTATTTTGAATACACCCAAAAGTTTTAATGAAAAATTTCATTGCCAATTTTATCAAAAAGTGAGAAACTTAATTCATGGATAATCAACCAAACAATCAAGAACCAATTAATAAAACCACTCCAGTTATTCCTGCTCCATCAGAGCCTGCAATCCAAGAACCCACACTTCCAACTCTAATGCCCGAAGAAACCACCTCAATTAAACCAGAACCGGAAGTCACACCAGAACCAATATTGTCTTCACCAGAACCATCAGCTCCAATTAATCCCGAACCAGAAATTATTCCAGAACCGATTAATCCACCTGCACCCGAACCAGAGTTACCTCCAGTAGAACCAACAATAAAACCAGAACAGGAAATTGAAAATAAACCCGAACCAACTTTAGCTGATTTTGGTATCACTCCAAAACCTCCTCAAAACAATTTTTTCAAAGTTTTTTTTATCATAACTTTAATTATCTTTATTTTTGTTGCCGCCGCCTTTGCTTTCGTTTATCTTAAAACTAAAAATGGGACAACTATTAATAATCAATCGTCATTAACTTCTCCAACGCCTACCACAACCCCATCTGGTATCTGTTCTTTAAATGAAAAAACTTATAATGTCGGAGAAAGCTTTGCTTCTGCTGATGGTTGCAACACTTGTAGTTGTACCGAAAATAAAGAAATAGTTTGTACCGAAAAGGCCTGTTTAGCCACCTCCTCCGCCACAGTTTCAACTTCAACAGCAACCGCTTCAAGTGTCCCAAAAGATTGGAAAACATACACTAATTCTGCATATAAATTTTCTCTTAACTATCCAAACGATTGGTCGTTTAAAGAATCAATTTCGGCCTCTACCAATAAAACTGGAGATATATCATTCAGCTCAGCCACTACAAAAAGTCAATTATCTGTTTCCGTTATTACAGATCAGTTTGATAGTAAATTATATCCAAACATGACATTTGAAGATTTTTTAAACAAATATCCCGGACCAGTTGAAAATTACAATGGTGTATCTAATCTCAAAAAAATAAATACCCAAAACGGAACATTGGGTTATCAAATAACTTACAATGCTACCAATAGGGATAATAGTAAATATATTTCACTACCAGTCGTTTATTTTAAAATAAACGATACAACTAACAATTACATCGAGTTTATATTAAACGATAGTAACTATATAGATTCGTTTAATAAAATAATATCAACATTTAAATTTAACTAATTTTTCCAACCTAAATTCTACCCATTGCCAACTCTTGACAAAGGGCTTATAATACCCCTATTCGGTCGAGCGGTTGGAACATAACTCGCCCCTTTTCTTAATAATTAAATTTGTTGATGCCTTCCGTAAAAAGAACTCAATGTGGTAAAAAATACCCAAACCTTCCTAAGTTAGATTTAATTCAAATTCAAAGAGAATCCTGGAAAGAATTCTTGGAAAAGGAATTCATAGAAACCGTTAAGTCAATTTCCCCTATCAGTGATTACACTGGTAACAACTGGGAACTTGAACTTGGTGAATTAACCTACGACCCCATCGTTGTTTCTCCAGATCTTGCCAAAAGAAAGGGATTAAACTACACCATCCCCGTCCGTGTTAAAGCCAAGTTGACCAATAAAAGAACCGGTAATGTTTGTGAAGAAGATGTCTTTTTCTTAAATCTTCCCACTATGACTGATGAAGGAACTTTCATCATCAATGGTATTGAAAGGGGAGTTATCAATCAATTAGTCCGATCTCCAGGCATTTATTTCACTGGTGAAACTGATCCGGCCACCGGTAAAACTCTTTACAATGCTGAAATCCGTCCTAACAAAGGTTCTTGGTTAGAATTTTTTATCGGTAAAAAAGATGTTATTTTTGCCCGAATTGATAGAAAAAAGAAATTTCCAGCTACAATTTTTTTGCGAGCCGCTTGCCAAATGGGAGACAAACAATTAGTTGCAGAATTTGGAGATTATATTTCCAACACTATTCAAGCTGATATTTCCAAAAATGCTGATGAAGCCGTTTTGGAATTTTATCGAAAACTTCGACCAGGTGAACCAGTTATTCTTGAAAATGCCCAAAAGTTTTTTAATGAAAGATTTTTTGATATTAAAACCTATGAATTAGGCAGCGTCGGTCGCTATAAAATTAACAAAAAATTTGGTCTTAAATTCGATGACAGTGATAAAGAAAATTGGGTTTTAAGAAAAGAAGATTTAATTTCCACCATTAAATATTTAATCCAGCTTCAAAAAAGAGAAGTTACTCGTCTTGATGATATCGACAGTTTAGCTAATCGACGTCTTCGACGTTGTGGCGAAATCGTTTCCCAAATTGCTGTTCGTCCAGCTTTAGCTCGATTTGAAAGAATGGTTAAAGAAAGAATGAGTTTGATTTCCACCAAAGAAAAACCAGCTCCTTCTCAAATGATCAATCCTCAACCATTAATTTCTGCTCTTAACACTTTTTTTAGGTCTAATCAGCTTTCCGCTATTTTGGATCAAACTAATCCTTTATCAGAACTCGATTTATTACGCCGAGTTACCGTTGTTGGAGTTGGCGGTTTAAGCCGAGAAAGAGCTGCTTTCTCTATTCGTGACGTTCACAGTTCTCAATATGGTCGTATTTGTACCGTCCGTTCTCCAGAAGGTCCAAACATCGGTTTAGTAACCTATTTAGCCCTTTATTCGAAAGTTAATAAATATGGATTTTTAGAAGCACCATTCAGAAAATTAGAAAAAACTAAGGGCGGTTTTACCGTTTCTAAAGATTTTATTTATCTTGATGCCGAGGATGAATATGAACACAAAATAACTCATTTAGGTATTAAGTTTGATGATAATTTTGTTACCAAACAAGAATGGGTTCCAATCAGATATCAAGGTGAATTTATAGAAGGTCCAATTAATCAAGTTGAATATATTGATTTAGTCCCTAATCAAATTGTTGGCGCTTCCGCTGCCCTCATTCCTTTTGTTGATCATGATGATGCCACTCGTGCCCTTATGGGTTCCCACATGCAGACCCAGGCTGTTCCTTTGATTTCTCCAGAAGCTCCTTATGTTGGTACTGGTATGGAAGCCACCGTCACCACTTCCATGAGAAGAACAATTTTAGCCAAACATTCAGGTAAAGTTACCTTTATTGACGGCAGCAAAATAGTTGTTGCTCTCGATAAAAAAACTACCGATTTAGGCAGTGAAGTTAGTGAAATCAGTCAAGACGGCAAAACCGAAACTTATAATCTAACTAAATTTTTAAGAACATCACCATATGGTACTTGTTATAATCAAAAACCTGCCGTAAATATGGGAGATATTGTTAAAGAAGGTGATTTATTGATTGACGGTCCATCTACTGATGGCGGTGAATTATCAATTGGTCGCAACCTTTTAGTTGCTTATGCTTCTATTGATGGTTTATCTTACGAAGATTCATTTTTGATTTCTGATCGTTTAGTTAAAGAAGATATTTTGACCAATATTCAAATTTATGAATATCAAGCTCAAGTCGTTGAAACCAAATTAGGTTCAGAGGAATTAACCAAAGATATTCCTAATGTTTCTGAAAATGAATTAGCCAAATTAACTGAAGATGGTATCGTTATGATCGGTGCCACTGTTGGTCCAAACGATATTTTAGTCGGTAAAGTTGAACCTCGTGGCGAAAAAGAATTATCAGCCGAAGAAAGACTTTTACGCGCAATTTTCGGTGAAAAAGCCCGTGAAGTTAAAGACACTTCATTAAGAGTTGCCAATGGTGAAGGTGGAGTTGTCATTAAAGTTGACATTCTCGACAAAGAAAAAGGTGATGAATTAGATCCTGGTGTTAATAAGGTTGTTAAAGTTTATGTGGCTCAAATCCGCCGTATCCAAGAAGGGGATAAAATTGCCGGACGACATGGAAACAAAGGTGTAATTTGCCGAATTATGCCTCAATACGACATGCCACGACTTGCCGATGGCACTCCAATAGATTTGGTCATGTCTCCGCTTTCAGTCGTTGCTCGTATGAATTTAGGCCAGATTTTAGAAGTTGCCTTAGCTTACGCCGGTTATAAGCTTGGAAAACACTATGCTGTTCCAGTTTTTGAAAAATATTCAGAAGAAGAAATTGCCGAAGAATTAAAGAAAGCTGGTTTATCCCAAACCACTAAAACTCAACTTTACGATGGTCGAACTGGTGAAGCTTATGATCAACAATCTGTTGTTGGAATTGGTTATATTTTAAAACTCGTCCACATGGTCGATGATAAAGTTCATGCCCGTTCCACTGGTCCTTATTCTTTAGTCACTCAACAGCCACTTGGCGGTAAAGCCAGAATGGGAGGTCAGCGACTTGGAGAAATGGAGGTCTGGGCACTTGAAGCTCATCGAGCCGCTCATACTCTTCAGGAAATGTTAACCATTAAGTCTGATGACATTGAAGGACGCACTCATGCCTTTCAGGCCATCATTAAAGGTATGCCGATTCCTGAACCTGCCATTCCAGAATCTTTCAAAGTTTTAACCAAAGAATTAGCTGGTTTAGCTCTCGATATTTCCCCAGTTGGTGTCAAAGAACCAGAGGAAATAATTGAAGAAGAAGTTTCAACTCCAGTTGAAATTACACCAGAAGATATCACACCTGAAATTCCCGTCGAAGAAGACGTTGAAATTGAAGGCTTAACAGTTACCGAGGAGGAACAATAATGTTTAAATTTAAAAGTATGATCGATTTTTCGGGGCTCCAAATTAAACTGGCTTCTCCAGAAGACATTTTATCTTGGTCCACCGGTGAGGTTATTAAACCAGAAACTATTAATTATAGAAGCTGGCGTCCAGAAAAAGATGGTCTTTTTTGTGAAAAAATATTCGGACCATCTCGTGATTATGAATGTTACTGTGGAAAATACAAAAAGATCCGATTTAAAGGTGTAATTTGTGATCGCTGTGGAGTTGAAGTTACCACTTCCAAAGTTCGTCGTGAAAGAATGGGTCATATCACTTTGGCTGCTCCTGTCACTCATCTTTGGTATCTTCGAAATACTCCATCACCAATCGGTGTTATTCTTGATGTTCCTCAAAAAGATCTTGAATCAGTTGTTTATTTCACCAAATATTTAGTCACTTCTGTTGATGATTCTAAAAGAAAAGAAGCTTTAGAAAATTTAGCTGCCTATTCCAAAAAAAGAATTGATCAAATCGAAGTTGATACTAAAAAAGCTATTGAAATAAAAACCACTGAAACCGAGAAAGAGAAAAAAGAACTCAAGGCCAAAATCAAAAATAAAGATCAACTTTTTATTGCTCAAGATGAAAGAGACATTAAATTAAAACAAGATGTTCAAAAACTTGAAAATAAAGCCTTAACTGAAAAAAATCGTATTGAAGGTTTAATGAAATATTTGGAAGAAAAAATCCAAACTCTTCAAGTTTTAACCACTGTTTCTGATGAAGAAAGCTTTTATTTATCCCAATTTAAGGCAGATATTTTCTTTGTTGCCAAAATGGGAGCTGAAGCTCTTCATGAAGTTTTAAAACAAATCGACATGGTCGAAACTGTTAAAAACCTCAAAAAAGAACTAAACAAAACCAGTTCAAAACTAAAGAAAAAGAAAATCATGTATAAAATCCGTATTTTAAACGGCATGATTGAAAACAAAATTAATCCAGAATGGATGGTTCTCACCCAAGTTCCGGTTGTACCACCAGATTTACGTCCTATGGTTCAACTAACTGGTGGTCGTTTTGCCACTTCTGATTTAAACGACTTATATCGACGTTTAATTAATCGCAATAACCGTCTTAAAAAATTATTGAAACTTGGTGCTCCTGAAATCATTTTACGAAATGAAAAAAGAATGCTTCAAGAATCAGTTGATATTTTAATTGACGCTCAAAAAAGTTCTAAAAACAAAAGAAAAAGCACTAAACGTGTTCCTCGTTCTTTGTCTGATCTTTTACGCGGTAAAAAAGGTCGTTTCCGCCGTAACTTGCTTGGTAAGCGAGTTGATTATTCTGGTCGTTCCGTCATCGTCGTTGGTCCTGAATTAAAATTAAATCAAGTCGGTCTTCCAAAAGAAATCGCTCTTGAAATGTATCGTCCATTTGTTCTTCGTGAATTAATGGCCATCGGTATCGCTCCCAATATTAAGAGCGCTAAAAATTTAATCGATCATCGAATCAATGAGGTTTACGATATCTTGGAACAAGTTACCAAAGACAGCTATGTTTTATTAAATCGTGCTCCAACCTTACATAAACTTTCTATTCAAGCTTTCAAACCGACCCTGGTTGATGGTTTGGCTATTCGTTTACATCCTTGTGCCTGTAAAGCTTTCAACGCCGACTTTGATGGAGATCAAATGGGTGTCCATTTACCTCTTTCAGTTGCTTCTCAAAAAGAAGCCAAAAGATTAATGTTGCCTTCACATAATTTATTAAAACCAGCTGATGGAAATCCAATTTCAGTTCCAACTCAAGAGATGGCTGTTGGTTGTTATTACATCACTTCTGTTCGATCCGAAGATTTAGAAAAAGAAAAGACCGAAAGTTTTGAAGGTTTATCCATTTTTGCTGATGAATCTGAAGTTGAATTAGCCTATGAAGCCAAAAAAATAGGTTTAAGAGAATTAATTGCCGTTAAATTAAATGGTAATTTAACCAAAACCACTTATGGGCGTATTTGGTTTAATCAAATACTTCCTCAAGAATTCCCATTTTTGAATGAAGCCATGGCTGGTTCCAAATCAGTTAATGATTTAGTCGTTAAATCTCTTGAAATTGCTGGTCGTTTAAAAACCGTCAAATTAATCGATTCTCTCAAAGACATCGGCTTTAAAGGTTTTACTCTTTCTGGAATTTCTTTATCAATGGCTGATTGTGGTAATTTAACTGAAAAAGAAAAATTAATTCACGATGCTAACTCGCAAGTTGCCGAAATTGAAGAAAATTATAAAAATGGTTTAATCAGCAACGACGAAAAGAAACGTCTTTCCCAATCAATTTGGATGGAAAAAACCGAAGAAATTGCTGAAAAAACTTGGGCCACTCTTGATATTGATTCTCCAATTCGCATCATTGCTTCAGCAGGTATTAAACGTGCTTCTAAAGATCAAATAAAACAGCTTTCTGGTATGAGAGGGTTGATGGTCGATCCAACTGGAAAAATCGTCCAACTTCCCACCAAATCTAATTTCCGGGAAGGTTTATCTGTTTTTGAATATGTTACCGGAGCTCGAGGTACCCGTAAAGGTTTGGCCGATACTGCCTTAAAAACCGCCGATGCCGGTTATTTAACTCGCCGACTTGTTGATGCTGCTCATATAGCCATCATTAAACAAGAAGACTGTGGCACCGACAAATATATTATTGTTGATGCCAATGAAAAAGGCCGAGAGAGATATTTCACTCGACGAATTTTAGGCCGAGTTTTAGCCACTGATATTATTGATCCAAAAACCAAAAAAGTTTTAATTGAAAAGGGGACTTTATTAAACAATGAAGAAGTTGCTTTAATTGAAAAACATCAAATAACTATTGTTAATATTCGTTCTCCATTAACTTGTAATGCCGAAACTGGTTTATGTCAAAAATGTTATGGTTGGGATCTTTCCACTCGTAAATTGGTCAACATTGGTGTTCCAGTTGGTGTTATTGCTGCTCAATCTATTGGTGAACCAGGCACTCAATTAACTCTTCGAACTAAACACACTGGAGGAGTTCTTGGAGTTGATGTGACTCAAGGTTTACCTCGTGTCCAGGAATTATTTGAAATCAGAACCCCAAAACTTCCTTCACCTTTAGCCGAAATATCGGGAAAAATTAAAGTCAAGGAAACTGTTGATGGTTATGAGGTCAAACTTACTGGAAAAGACGAAGACAAAGTTACCAAAACTATTACCTATATTTTGCCTTTAAACATCACTCTTTTGGTTTCCGATGGTGACTTAGTTGCTCAAGGAACCCAGCTTTGTTCTGGTTCTCTTGATGTTCGTGAAGTCATGAACATCAAAGGCATTGAGGCCGCTCAAAAATATTTGATCAACAGCATTCAAGGTGTTTATGAATCTCAAGGAATTGGTATTCATGATAAACATTTGGAAGTTATGGTAAAAGAAATGAGCGATAAAATTAAAATCGAAGATCCGGGTGATACTAATTTCCTTTACGGACAAATCGTTACTGCTGCTGTTTTAAATGCAGCCAATGAAAAAGCCCAAGAAAATAAAGGCAAGCCAGCTGTTGGCAAAAAAGTCTTACTCGGTTTAATCAATTCTGCTTTAACCACTGGTTCTTGGTTGTCTGCTGCTTCATTCCAACAAACAACTAGTGTTTTGACCGAAGCTTCCTTGTTAGCTGAAGTCGATGGCTTGATTGGTCTTAAAGAAAATGTTATTATCGGACGATTGATACCCGTCAACAAAAATCAAAAACAGTAATTACAAATTTATTGAAAATTGAAAATTGCTAAATTGAAAATTAAAATATATGCCAACATTTAACCAATTAATTAAAAGTGGTCGAAAAAAGAGAATCGGTAAATTAAAAACCGTTGCTCTGCGTAATAGTTTTAATACGATTATTAATCGTCCAATTAAAACCATTAATCCTATCAAAAAAGGTGTTGTCACAGTTGTTAAAACTATGACTCCAAAAAAGCCACATTCAGCTTTACGAAAGATCGCTAAAATTAAACTTAGTAATCATTCTTCAGTAACCGCTTATATTCCCGGTATTGGTCATAATTTAGCCGAACACAGCATCGTCAGTATTCGTGGCGGCAGGGTTAGAGACTTACCAGGTGTTCGTTATCACGTTATTCGCGGCAAATATGATGCCGGTGCAGTTGCTGGTCGTATGCAATCTCGTAGTAAATACGGTGCCAAAAAAGCTGCCGCTAAAACCGCTTAAATTTATTAAATAAAATTATGTCAAGAAAAGGAATAAATAAAACCAGAGAAGTACTACCAGATACTATCTACAACAACATTACTATCAGTAAAATAATTAATGCTTGTATGAAAGATGGCAAACGAACCGCAGCTGAAAAACAGGTTTATGGAGCTCTTGAACTTTTAAAAAAACAATTCCCCAAAGAAGAAGTCCTTGATGTTTTAGATCGTGCTTTAGAAAATATTCGACCTAAAATTGAAGTCAAACCTCGTCGAATTGGTGGAGCTGTTTATCAAGTTCCTACTCCAGTTCGTGGAAATCGTCAAAACTCATTAGCTCTTCGCTGGCTCATCAATGCCGCTCGTGCCCGAGCCAATAAACAATATCATTCTTTTGCCGAAAAATTAGTTGCTGAACTCACCTCTGCTCTCAATAGTGAAGGTACGGCCGTTAATAAAAGAATTGAAGTTGAAAGAATGGCCGATGCCAACAAAGCATTTGCCCATTTACGCTGGTAATAAAAATAATTTGTCAAAATTTGTAGAGACGTTCCACGGAACGTCTCTACTTGTTTTATAAAGATAATATCTGCGATCTAATATCTACGCCCTAATCTCTAATTTGATATACTTTATATATGCCATTATTTTCCAAACCAAAACTTGTCATTTGGCCTAAAGCCAAGACTGTTGAACTTTACATCGATCGCAAAAAAAACAACACTATCAGTTTTGATTTAGATCTTTGGCAAAAATGCGACAACAAAGACCTTGAATCTTTAAGTTTATATTTTCGACAAAACAAACTTGGGTCTATTTCTGTTTTAATTCCTGATGATATCGTCTTTACTAAATCATTTATTTACGATTCAAAAATCGAAAGTATCGATAAAAAAGAGGTTATTGGATTAGCCGCCGACATGGTCAATTTTAAAATTGATTCAGATTCTATCGACTATAAATTAGTTCAAGCTAATGATAAAACCATTATTCAAGCATCAATTTTTGACAAACCAAAATTAGATCAACTTAATTCTAATTTAAGCATAATTGGTATTAATATCGATAAATTTATTCCTGTTTCTTCTGCCATCTCTAATACCATTTCTTCAATTTATAAACAAGATTTCTTTCTTATTTATCCTTTAAACGACCAAGAATACACCCTTTTGCTTTCCAAAGATAATTCAGTTTATTTAACTAATAATCTTAAAGGACCCAGTCTTGATATTCAAAAAATTGTCAATTATTCTAACCTATATTTTTCCGCCATTACCCAAAAAATTTATATCCCCGAAGGTCATGACCTAGAAATTATCACCACCACCAAAATGGACAAAACTCCTTACGATGAAGCTCAAATTGCCCAAAGTCTCTCCAAAGCGTCTAATCTTCCCTTGCCGGTTTTAGGAGAAATGACTACCTCTACTTCCCATAATACTGCTATAATAAACCCACCCATAAATATTAATTCATCACCAACAAAAAAAATGGAAAACAAAAAAAGAAATTTCTTACCCATAATCGCAGTCTTTATTTTTACAGCTGCCATTGCTGCAGTTGCTATTGGTTATGTTTTAAATAAAAATTCTTCTCAAGAAGTAGAAAACCCAACCGGTTCCACTCCGGAAACCACCGTTGCCCCTACAGCCACTCCAACAGCTAAACCAACAGTAGCTGAAATTGATAAAGATATTAAAATTCAAGTTTTGAATGCTACCGAAATTAATGGTCAAGCTGCCACCGTCAAAGCCATGCTTACCAAACTTGGGTTTACCAATGTTTCCGTTGGTAATGCTAAAGAATCAGCCACTAAAAATGCAGTTCAGGTAAAATCAGCCACAGTTTCGGCTTATTTTGAATCAAAATTAGCTGATGAATTCCCGGCTACTTATGCTGAAGATCTAAAATCAACTTCAACTTACGATGCAGTTTTCACTATCGGCACCGATTTAAGTACTTCTACCGAAGATACCAAAACTACTACAGCCGCCCCAACCGAAGCTGAAGAAGAATAAATTTAATTAAAATAAAACCCTTCTTTTAAATTTGTTTTTTGACAAATTTTTGGAAGGGTTTTTAGTTTTATCATTAGTATTCATTAGTTAGGCGAGGTATCGGAAAAACCCGACAATCGATCTAAAATCAAACTCAGAAAATAATACATACAACAAAACAATAATAAAAATGACAAAAACAACTTTTGCCATTCCCCAGAAATTGTCCTGAACATGTAACTTTCTGCCGAAATATTTTTCGATATTAGTTTGACCAGCTCGATCATATCGACTTTTCCATCCAGACATACCTCTTCCTCCTTTCCCAAGAAATACTTAAATTGTCAAATATAAAATTAACGCTTTGTTAACCCTATAACATATATTATATCAAATTTAGTAAATTTTAGCAAAAAATTACCCTCGCTTCAGATAGATTTAAAAATTTTTCAACTAAAAACCCCGGTCGAAAAATGAATGCAAAATGCATCACACTTTTCGCCGGGGCGTCAGGTTTATTGAGCTTATATTTGAGGATACTATTTCAACCTCTTGTAGAGATCGCGGCCCATTTTGTCCCACTCTTCGTCCGTATAGAGCAGTTTCATCAGGTCGTAGATAGCGATTTTACCCGGTCCGTCGGCTTCTCCAATCTTGTTTAACGGAACCGTTTCGCACGGAACGAATCTGAATCCATCCGGTGCATTCTTATCCTTGACCTTTCTGTTGGGAATTTCTGTGGCCGCCATAGCATGACTTTCGACGAGTCCGTCTCTGTAAATAATCCGCTGACCGTCCAGGAAATTTTCGCCGGTTATTTTGTCGTCGATGGGCAAATCCTTGTAATTCGGGTTGTCTTGCGACGCCCGCAACACGCGATTCTGCTCAAACAACTCGCCGTTCAGGTCTGAGCTGATCTTTTCTGGTTCCACGGCGATGGTGCCATCGGGCATCAGAATCGATGCTGTTTTGCCGATACCGTAGTTCAAGAGAACCGGCCGATCGTAGCCTTCCGTGAGGAAGTCGATCTCAAAATACTGCCCATCCGGGCGGTAAAGCCTGAATGTTCTGTTTTCTTCATCAATGACCAGTTTCCAAAGTTTTTGTTTTCCAAGTAAAAGTTCCATTAATATTACCTACTTTCTCCTGTTAAACAGGAATCTGGTTCAAAATTTGGACCAAATTCCTGTTTAACAAGAAGATTTCAACAAATCTGAATTTAAAAGTACATAAATTATTTACTTAAGCCGATTTTAGCCAAAAAATAATTTAGTGCGATATCATACCCTATAATATCATTTTAGTTAATGTTCTTGTCTCTATTACTTATTTAAAGTAAAATAGGTTTACTATGAAAATTTTAATCACCGGTGGTTTAGGTTTTATTGGTTCTAATTTTATCCGTTATTGGCTTTCCAGACATCCCAACGATGAAATAATCAATCTCGATAAGGTCACTTATGCTGCTAATTTCAAAAGCACCATTGATATCGAAGAAAATCTTAATTATAGTTTTGTGAAAGGTGATATCTGCGACGAAAAATTAGTAGATAAAATTTTTACCCAGGGGATTGATACCGTTGTTCATTTTGCCGCCGAATCCCACGTCGATCGATCTATTAACGATCCTTCCCTTTTTATTCGTACTAATGTTTTAGGCACATACGTTCTTCTCAATGCTGCCGCCAAATACGGAGTTAAACGTTTTCATCATATTTCGACCGATGAAGTTTTTGGGTCAATTCCTTTTGGTTCCAAAAAACAATTCAATGAAAACACTCCTTACGATCCATCCAGTCCTTATTCCGCTTCAAAAGCTTCATCAGATCATTTAGTCCGATCTTTTGGTAAAACTTTTGGTTTACCGATAACCATTAGTAATTGTTCCAATAATTATGGACCCTATCAACATCCAGAAAAAATGATTCCCCGTTCAATTACCAACCTTTTAGAAGGTCAGAAAATTAAAGTTTACGGTAAAGGTCTTAATTTTCGAGATTGGCTTCATGTAGAAGATCACTGTCGTGCCATTGAAACTATTTTATTAAAAGGTAAAACAGGTGAAACTTATTGTATTGGTGGTCTTAAAAAAGGTACCAGCAATATAGATTTAGTCAAAACCATATTAAAAATACTCGGAAAATCTCAAAAAGATATCGAATATGTGGCTGATCGTCCAGCCCATGATAATTATGCCGTATGTTGGGATAAAATTAACAAAGAATTAGGTTGGAAGCCAAAATACGATCTGGAAACTGGATTGGAGCAAACTATTTCTTGGTATAAAGACAACAAGGAATGGTATCAAGAAACCAAAAAAGAAGCTGAACAATTTTATAAAAAATTATTAGTTAACCACCCTGTTAAGAGAGGTGCCCGCTAGGGCGGAGGGTTTTATGAATTTTATTAAAGGTCAAACAATTCCTGATGTTATTACCATTGAGCCTCAAGTTTTTTCTGATGAAAGAGGTTTTTTTATGGAAACTTATTCCAAAAAAGTTTTTGCCGAAAATGGCATTGATATCGAGTTTGTTCAGGACAACCATTCCCGTTCTAGTTTCGGAGTTCTTCGTGGTCTTCATTTTCAAAAGCCTCCCTACGCCCAAGCTAAATTGATTCGGGTCACACAAGGTGAAGTTGTTGATGTTGCCGTTGATATCCGTCCTAATTCTCCAACTTTTGGAAAATATGAAGTTGCCCACCTTTCCGCGGAAAATAAAAAAATGTTTTTTATTCCTGCCGGTTTTGCCCATGGTTTTTATGTAGTCAGTGAAACTGTGGATTTCTTATACAAATGTAGCAATTTATATAACAAAGAATCTGAAGGTGGTCTTTTATGGAATGATCCAGAGTTAAACATTCCTTGGTTTACTTCCGGAGCTCCAATTTTATCTCAAAAAGATCAAGTCTGGCCGACTCTCTCCCAAGCCAAAGATGAGTTAATGAAAATTAATTGGTAATTATTAATTATTTAAAAGCCGCCCTGTCAAGGGAGGTGGTCCCGACCGGGTCGGGACCGGAGGGTTTAAAAATGAAAATAATTGGCACCGGCCTTTCCGGATTAGTTGGCAGTCGAATAACTGAATTACTTAAAGACAAATTTGAATTTGTTGATTTTTCTCTTGATACTGGAGTTAACATTTTAGATGTCCAAAATTTAACTAAAGCTTTCGAAGAAAATAAAGATGCTGTTGCTGTTTTACACATGGCTGCTTTCACAGACACCAACGCCGCTTGGAATCAAAAAGGGGATAAGAATGGAATTTGTTATCAGCTTAACGTCCAGGGTACTCAAAATATTTTATCATTGGCTAAACAATATAATCAATATTTAATCTATATTTCCACTGATTTTGTTTTTGATGGTGCTAAAACTACTCCTTATCTAGAAACCGACACTCCAAATCCAATTGAATGGTATGGCGAAACTAAATATCTTGGTGAAAAGGTAATCATTGATTCGGGTTATACCAATTACAACATTTCTCGTATCACTTACCCTTACCGAGCTAAATTTGATGCTAAACCTGATATTATTCGGAAAGTTTTAACCAAACTTCAAAATAATGAAGAAGTTAAAATGTTTTCGGATCAAATTTGTACTTACACTTTCATTGATGACGTTGCTGTTGCTTTGGGATATTTTTTTGAAAATAAAAATACCGGAATTTATCACTTAGTTGGTTCATCTTCCCACTCGCCATACGAAATGTGTCTTGAAGTTGCCAAAATTTTTAATTTAAATAAAGATTTAATTTCAGCCAGTAGTCTGGACGAATTTGTAAAGTCTCAGCCGTTTGGCTCTCGTCCTTGGCAAAAAACTTTAATTACTTCTAATCAAAAAGTCACCGATCTTGGTCTAAAATTCCACACTCTTTCTGAAGGGCTAGAAGAAATTAAGAAACAATTAAATTATGCAAGATAGAGGAGAAAATATTCGCTATCAACCTCGATGTGCCAATAAAGACACTATTACTAAAACCGATTTTGGTTCCTATCAGGGTAGTTATGAATATGTACCAATTGATCAGGCAGTTGAGAATATACCTGATCCTTACAATATTTTTCCAAAATTAGAAACAGTTTTAAAAGACTCAAAAGGTTTAACCAATTCAGAAATTACTCAAAAAATTGCTGAAACTATAACAAACAACACCGAAATTCCGATAATTATTGAACCGTTTCAAGATTATGATCAACCATATGACAAATTAGAAAATGGCAATATTTATTTTCATAAAAATTCTTCGATGAATAAAGTTTTTGGGGTTCATTCTAAACAATATGTACAAAACCAAGATAATATTGATTTTAAAAATCCAAAAGGAGACGTTATATTGGTTAATAAACTTCTCATTGATAATCCAAACATAATTAAAACTACTGTTCATGAATTAGGGCATATAGTTGAAGAAAAAACATTAGATCCAAATCAAGAAAGAACAGAGGTAATAGCTGCTCTTTACGGATATAAAACCGCAAAAATGTTAGGTTTAGAAGAAGTGGCTCAAACTCAAAAAGATCTCTACGATTATGTTTTAAATGGAACAATTCCTGTTTAATTATTCAAAAATAAATTAAAATCATTCTATGACCCAATGGCAAAATTTTTTTGGCGAAGATGTTCGTCAAAGATTTGATTTACTCAATAATAGTTCTATTTACGAACCTCAACCTCGAAGTCTAATCACCGAAAATGGTTCATCTTTAGTTTCTCTTTCATTATTCAATGAAACTATAATTTCGCCTATTTTAGAGAATAATTTAACTGAAACCATTATCCCTCTCAATAAAATAATTGCCATGGATACCAATAATCAATCAGATGATCTTATTATTATTAATAAAATTAGAGAATCCATAAAGCAAAATACTTTTGATTTTAATGAAACCAGAGGTGTTATTGGTTTTGAATTACCCGGCAACTATATTATAGTAATTGGGGGCCAACAACGACTAACCGCAATGTTTTTAGAACATATTACTGAAACTAAAATTCAAATTAATAAAATAAAAGATCCCTCTGAATTTACTTTCAACGGATTTTATAATGAATCTAAAATTAGAAGAGCAATAGAAAATAGATTAATTAATGCCAGAATAAAAGAATTATCCGATGGTTCCAAAAAATTAGAATTAAGTCAACCGCTTGAAAATCCACTTCAACTTTTTGATGATACCGTCTCCGATGAACTTCTCGATGTCCTTGCCCAAACCCTATAAATCAATCATCTTAATCAACTTCTTTGCTTCTTTTACCGCAAAATTTATTCCTCTATCTTCCGGATAAATTTGAGCAAAATTTAATCTGTATAATTTTTCATTAACTTTATAAGTCGGAATTTTATAATTTAAACCAACTATATGTTGCGCATTTTTAAATTTAAAAACCTTTACATCATGTATCTGTTTTGAGTCAAAATTTCTAAAAATATTGGGTAAATAATCTAAGAATTCTTTTCTAATTTCTTCATCCGTCATTTTAAAATATCGATGATCTTGTAACACGTATGTCCCTAAATAATAAATATTTTTCCCATTATATCTCCCATCATTAATTAAATTTGTGTGTTGGACCAAAGCCACAAAAGGAGAGTTTAAATCATTAATATTATGCCAATAATATTCACTTAAATTTTGATCAGACGAAAAAACTACATTCACCGCTCCAATATAATCAACTTCTTCAATTGGTCTGGTATCAATCACAATATCAAATTTAGAAGTCTCCCTGTCAAGGGAGATGCCCGTAGGGCAGAGGGTTTTTACATTTAAATTTTTAGTCAATTTTTTTAAAATTAAACCAAAACCTCCATCAATATACCCTAACACCTCCTTGCCCGCCATAGCTTTAGAGTCGGCGGGTCCACCTTTGGATCCACCTCTAGTATGAATTCTTGCCCACAACCACGCCATTGATACTTTTGTATAGTATTCATGAAATTTTCCCTTCAAAAGCGGTTTCCAAATTACTTCATATGCGTGTTTTCCTGCCCATCTTTCCATCCATTCTACTGCTGTTATATTTTCATATTTATGCCAATTTTTATCAAATTTCAAAAATAAATAGATCAACCCTAGTCTAAATTTGCTGATGAAATCCAATTCTTTAAATTTTAATAAATCAATTGCACCTAAAAATGGATATATTTTGCCATTATAATAAAGTCCAATTGTGCTTTTGTGCCATTTTAATTTCTTTTTTAATCCTAATTCTTCAATCAAACTAATTATTTCTTT
>CAYSME010000008.1:0-4415 GCA_964432085.1 uncultured Gammaproteobacteria bacterium
GTTGATGGGTTAAAATTGGTAAAAGATAAAGGGTTTAATTTTAAAATGCTTTTTTATTTTCCTAGCCAATCCTTGTTTTTCTAAAATTAAAGGCACTTCATAAATAGATTTACAATCCGGATCGTCAAAAATAGAATCATCATCCATAAAACACCTTTTTGCCAAAGTCTCTAATCTTGGTTTATCTAACCCCATCTCACTTCTAGTAATCAACACATCTGGCATTATCCCGGTCGCCCGCATTCCTGAAACCGCATGTTGTGTTGGTTTAGTTTTCAATTCTCCCACATTTCTTAAAAATGGCACATAAGACACCATAATATACATCGCCTCTTTTTCTCGACCCACCTCTCTAGCTGCATACAAAAAAGGCAAATTTTCAATATCACCAGTTGTTCCACCAATCTCAACAACCACAAAATCATACCCTTCTCCCATTTCATAAAATCTCCTTTTTACTTCATTTGGAACATCCGGAATCATCTCCACATCCTTGCCTTCATATTTAAAAGCTCTTTCGTCTTCAATTATTTTTTTGTAAACCTTTCCTGAAGTAATATTGTTATCCTTTGAAAAATCCTGATTTAAAAATCTTTCATAATTTCCCAAATCCTGATCAATCTCTCCACCATCAGCTGTCACAAAAGTTTCCCCATGTTCCGCCGGTCTCATTGTTCCCGCATCAATATTTAAATAAGGATCAATTTTAATATGATTAACTTTAAAACCAGCTGATTTAAGCAATAAACCAATTGAGGCAGAAACCACCCCTTTTCCTAAACCAGAAACAACTCCACCTGAAATAAAAATAAATCTCATAACTTACCATTTTAAACATCTATTATTTTAAGTCAATGCATTTCTTTAAAAAAACATATACAATATATTGTTCCACTGCCCCCAAAAAAACACTCAAAACTTTAATTAAACCAATTCATTTCTGTTTTCTGCTTTTAAAGTTTCTACCACTCCTCCTACCTTTCCGCTTTTATCTTTTCTCATAATCAATAAGGCATCACCAGTATCCACCACCACCAAATTTTCCACCCCAATCATCGCCACATATTTTTTATCTTTTCTGTAAACAAAATTTTC
Source organism: uncultured Gammaproteobacteria bacterium (assembly GCA_964432085.1). Classification (GTDB taxonomy): domain Bacteria; phylum Patescibacteriota; class Microgenomatia; order UBA12405; family UBA12405; genus WARW01. Next base: position 1,096 of record CAYSME010000008.1, read on the forward strand.
ACTTCCATCAATTTCCAGAATATCCTCTGGTTGATACATCTTTTTTTCCTTCATATAATTAGCCACCGATTCCCATGTTCCAAAATCTACCCAATTAAAGGGCAATTCCACTACCAAAGCTCCGCCCTCTTTGTAAACCTGTTTGGTAACTTCTTCTATCCCCGCCTTATCCATTTTTCCATATTCAGATATCACTTCACCATTATTAGCAATTGCCATTAATGGTTCATACCATCCTGGTTTATATTTCTGATACATTTTCAATAAATTATTCGGTGTCATCGATGTATGATTTGCATGAAGTAATAATTTATCTGTCCCTAAATATTCATTAATTTTATCTTCTTCAGTTCTATCAATATAATCAGCAACTTCAAAAATTTTCACTCCATTTTCTTCACTAACCAAATTTCCTTTAACCAAATAATCCACCCCTTTTATAATTGTTTGCGGCACAAACCCTCCTGTAATATATTTATCAGTCGTTTTACCCAATTTTTCTTGTTCACCAATCATATCTAAAAAATTTTCATCTGGTTCTCTTAAAACATCAGCTTGAACCAAAACAAAAGGTTCATCTCCAAATCCTCGCTTAATTAATTGAGCCGCTGCAAAACCAGTCGCCGGACCCTGATTTCTCATTTCTGGTTCCACAAAAATATTTTCGTCAATAATTTCTGGAATCAAACTTTTAGCAATCTTAGCTTGCACTTCATTTGTCTGCAAAAAAATTTCTTCTGGATCAAATCGCTTTCTCAAAGCTTCGTAATTCAATTGAAATAAAGATTTACCATTTATCAGTGGTAAAAAATGTTTTGGCATTGTGCTTCGGCTCATTGGCCACATTTTGGAACCAACGCCACCACAAATTATTACTGGTTTCATATACTATTGTATAATATAAAAGTGACCAAAAAAGAACTAATTGAAAAACCTGAAAGTATGAAACCTATTCCAAAAAACGAATTAATCGAAAAAACTGAAAAAATGTTGTCCCAAAATAATCTTTCGATTTCTTCTAAAGATTTAGACCGTCCTTGGGGCGCTTTTTGGCACATATCTCCCGAATCTATAAATAATTTTCTTAATCTTTATTTCCCAGATTTTAATCCTGAGGGTTTATTTATTAGTCCAAAAATTCTTTTAGTCGAACCTGAAAAAAGACTTTCTCTTCAACTCCATCATAAACGTTCTGAAAAGTGGCATGTTATTGACGGACCAGTCCAAGTAATTGCTGGAGACCAAGATTTAACTCTAAACACTGGTGAAGATATTATTCTTAATTCAGAAAAAAATCATCGTCTTTGTGGTTTAGAAAATGCTGGAATAGTTGCCGAAATTTGGATGCATAATAACCCATCTGATCCCTCAACCGAAGAAGACATTGTCCGTCTTGAAGACGATTTTCATCGAAACTAACTCTTCATAAATTCCTTTATATTCTCCACCGTTGTCCCCACTATTCTTCCAATTGCTTCCTTGGTATTAAAAGCGTTATGCGGAGTAAAAATCACATCATCTCGATCTCGAAGCATATGAAAACTTAACACATCTTGTAATTGATCTTTGGTAATTTTTTTACTCATCACCACACTCATACTTTCCACCATTGCTTCATCCTCTGTCACATCAAGTGCCGCTCCCGCTAAAATCTTATTATTTAAAGCCCACACAATTGCCTCGGTTTCCACCACCGGCCCTCGTGAAGTATTTACTAAATAACTTCCTTTTTTCATTAATTTAATATTCTTTTTATTAAGCAAATGAAAAGTTTCTGGAATCGACGGCACATGAAAAGTCACAATATCCGCATCTTTCAAACAAGTTTCTAAATCAACCATTTTACAACCGACTTTTTTAGCCACTTCAGGAGGTAACTTTGCATCCACTCCCAAAACTTTCATTCCAAAGGCTCTGGCGATCTTGACCACATTTTGCCCGATGTTTCCAACACCAATCACTCCCAATGTTTTTTCATTTATATCAATTCCCGTTAACCCCTCCGGACTAAACTCGCCTTCTTCCACTGACTGATGTGCTTCTACTATTTTTCTGGTAATTCCCAGCATCAATGCAAAAGTATATTCCGCCACTGTTTTTGATCCATAAGTTGGCACATTCGCCACCTCAATTTTTCTTCTTTTACACTCCTCCAAATCCACACTATCAACTCCTGTTGCCCTAACCGCAATCATCTTTAAATTAGGCAATTTATCTAAAACACTTTTATTTAACGTTGAGTATATAAAAGGCGAAATGATATCATATTTCACCGCTAATTCCACATTATCTTGAACCTCATTTTCAAAAATTCCAATTCCAAAACTATCCAACTTCATAATCTCCCTTTCTATAATTTCCTTCTCCCAACTTTTAACTCCAAAAAATGCAATTTTATATTCCATATATCCATAATACCAAACTTTCTTGCATTTCTGTAAGGGCGAGGCATGCCTCGCCCCTACAAATAAAAACAAATTCTTGACACACTAATATCCAATATGTTTTACTGAATATAGTTATTAATTATTTAGATATAAGAGGATACACCTAATGGACTATCAAAATGAATCACAAGACCAACTTGTGAAACAATCTTCCGCCCCAAAAAAAATAAATGGAGTTTCCATCGACAATCTTCCCGATCTTTTAACCGTCGCTGAAGTCGCCGATCTACTCCGCGTTAGTAAATTAACCATCAAAAGATGGGGTAAGCGAGGTAAATTACCAGCCATTCGTATTAATGCTCGTGGTGATCGCCGCTATCGAAAAGAAGCCGTACTTTGGTTACTTGGTATCCAAGCCGAATAAATCAGTATTCCGTAGCCTTAACGAAGGATACCCTGCCCTTATTAAAAGATTCTAATTGTTCTTGTGCAACACGTACTGTTGGTGAACACAAATAATTTATAAAACTAGTAACCGGTCTATCTCCAAATCTCTCTCTAGACCCCATTTCACATATTTCATCCCAAGTTGGAAAGTGTTCTCCTTTTTCCACCGCCTCTAAACCAGCCTTTTCTATCTTCTGTTCTAAACTACGTTCAAATCTTTCCTGTTGTAAACCTGAAATATGAGCAATCATGTTTTCTATCATATTTTTGATTATTTCGTTTCATAAATCAAAAACTGTGTTTCGTGATTTGGTTTTTCAATTACTCCCAACAAATTTAATCTCTCAAACCCTTCTCCTGCCTTTGGATTTATCACCGACACCACATACAACCTCTTAGGACCATATTTCTCTTGATTCCAATCAACATTTTTAAAATAAAATTTGCCAATTTTAGGCAAACTATTTACCCAAATTCTTATACTAT
>CAYSME010000008.1:4425-18561 GCA_964432085.1 uncultured Gammaproteobacteria bacterium
TGCCAATTTTAGTCCCATCTTTATCCACCCGTTGCTGCATTTCATCCCCACCAAAAGATCCAAAATAACCAAAATACAAATGTGGCACCCCCACATACAATCCATAAGGTCCAAATCTTGTTTCCACTACCACCTCATCATAATTATTTACAATCGGCTTAATAAATTCCCATGCCTGTTTATATCCGTATTGAAAACCATCACTGGAATTTATTTTATAATGCCCAAAATAGGCCACCCCAAAAATAAAAAAATTAATTAAAATCAATCCCGACAAAACTGCTGTCATTAATTTATTTTTTTTAAAAAACCATTCAAAACCAGCCGCCATAATTAAAATCGTCGGCACCAAAAAAGCCAAATTTCTCACCGACGCCACCCCTCCCAAAGTCAATGATGGCACTATCGGACACAATAACCACCACCCTAAAATCCAATCCCAAAACTTCAAATAAGTTTTCTTTAAATTTATTAGTCCTAAAATCAACAAAGGTAAAGTAGCCAACAAAAACCAGCCAGATTCCATTGGACTTTCACCTTCAAACATATCCATCCCATCAGTAAATAAAGAATTAAAACTAAAATGCTGTAAATAATTATTAACCGGTGCCATAACTTTTATAATCAATTTTTTATCCTGCAAATTTGAATCTTCTAACCACAACTGAGAATTAGCTCTGCTATTTACGTCTTTTTTTTGAACCATCACAAAGTCATAAAAAATCGGCAGACTTACCAGTACCAACACCAACCACATCGGCAACCATTTTTTTATAAATAATTTATTTCTATGCAACCATGGCAACACCAATGCCAACATCGGAGTCAAACCCCACTCGGTGTGATATCCCCAAATCGATAATCCTAAAACCAATCCAGACAACAACGCCCATATTTTTTTATTGCTTTTTTCATAAAAAAACATCAATAAAATTCCCAAAGTTAACACCATCATGGCCAAATTTGATTCAAAAGCAATTCTTGAAGCAAAAATACTTTTCGGATTCAATGCCAAAATAGTTGCCGCTACCAATGCTACCCTTTCATTTGCCCAAAATCTGGCCAATATTGCTATCAAAAAAATCAATATCACTCCAGATATTACCGACAACAATCTCACTCCATTCTCATCATTTCCCAAAATCCAATTCAACGGCATATTCATATATGCATAAAGCGGCGCCTTATAAGTTTGATGGGATTGAAACGACAATGGCCAAGAATTTCCATGTTCATCTTTACCTATCATTCTTACCGAATAACTATCAAATGCAATTGAAATTTCATCATTGCCTAAATGAGAAGGAACTTTATCCAATCCAATAATCCTCAAACATCCACCGACTATTAAAATTCCAACTAAAAATAAATAAAAATATTTTTTAATCATTTTATTAATAAATCTATTATTAATAACAAAAACCAGATTTTTTTATAATGTTTCAGCAATCCTTTTTTAGTCCCCAAAAACATGAAATAAATTATTGCCGGCAAAGCCAATACTAAAGCATTTTTACTGTCCACTAAAATTCCGCACCCCGCTGCCATCACCACTGTTAACCACCAAAATAATGGTTGCCATATTTTTTTTGAGCGAAGCGAAATCCCGCTACTGTGGGAAAAAAAATTAATCACTCCTAAAATCGTCAAAAATAAACCGGAATACCCCAACATTCTCATCAGTAATTCCCAGGAAAATAATTTAAACACCAAATTTATCCAATTAAAAATCAACCACCATGGCGCATAAAACAAATTTCTAATTCTAAAAGGCAGCCACAATCCATAACTTTTATAACTATCCATCAACCTTAAATAAACAGGACTCGACCAAACTATTTTTTCAAAATCAAAAGTATAGCTTAATGGATTTAATCTAAATCCAAATAATTTATTAATTGATAAAACCAAAAAAAACAAAACCACTAAAAAAATCCAACTAAATTTTTTGGGCAATTTCAAAAACAAAAACCACATTAATAAAAACAAAACCACTTGCCACCATTTAAAATCAAAAATTTTAAAAAATAATTCTCCCGCCAACAAACTCAAAATCACTATCAAACCTCTTCTCCAATCAATCTTCATATTAGATTTTACTATTTTCTTCGGCCTTTGTACTACCAAAACATTCCGCCCCACCCTCACAATTTTCAATAAACCTCTCTACTTTCTCTTCGACACTTTTTTCATCAACTCCTCCTCTCATAAAAATCTCAGCTTTTTTAGTAATAACTTCATCAGTAATAACTCTTAAACCTTCAACCATACCCAAATTCTACATTTTAAAAATTCTTTAATCAATATTCACTCTTAAGCCTGAGTTAAGATTTTCTAAAAACAAAACATTATTATGTTGATTAATTTTATCTTGAATATTACTCAATTCTTCCGTCACCTCTAATCTTAAAATAGTTAAATAAACATCATTAAAACCCTCGCTTTCAAAAAAATCTTCTTTGCTTTCAATTAACCCTGCTTTTGAAATGCAATAATCAATATAATCAGCCATTATAAGCCCCTGAGCACTCCTAGGCAATTGATCTAATGAGTATAATGCAATTGGCCTCTTACCTATTATCATTAATCTCTCCTGTTCTTCCCGTGTTTTCGGGTCTCCCAATCTTTTTCGACCCTGTCCAACTGGATAAAATTTCTCCATCTCATCCCGCTTCAAATCATAAAGAACCACTAATTCTCTAACAGTCAATCTGGCATCATCGCACAAAGTTTTTTGATCAAGATAATCTACAAATTCACTTCCATTAACTAAAAGTTTCTCCAAAAACCTCATACCAACATTCTACCTTTCGGTGTTCTTTTTATCAACCCTTTTTTCATTAAATAAGGTTCGTAAACTTCAGTTATTGTTCCCACATCTTCTGTTAGTGTCGCTGCAATATTTTCCACCCCCACCGGCCCGCCGCCATATTGTTTTTTAACCACATCCAAATATCTTCTGTCCGCATCAGACAATCCCGATTCATCCACTCCCAACATTTTTAATGCCTCTACCACTTCATTCAAAGTAATTAACCCATCATTCTTTACCTGAGCATAATCCCTCACTCTTCGCAAAAGCCGATTGGCAATTCTTGGTGTCCCTCTTGATCTTTTGGCAATTGATTTAGCCGCTTCCTTTTCTATTTTTACTTTCAAAACTTCACTGGTTCTTTCCACCACCTCACTTAATTCATTATCCTCATAAAAATCCAGTTGTTGAACATAACCAAATCTATCTCTCATTGGTCCTGAAATTAATCCGATTCTGGTTGTTGCCCCAACCAAAGTAAATTTCTGTAAATTAAGTCTGACCGTTTTTGCCGACGGTCCCTTACCCAACACAATATCTAAAGCGAAATCCTCCATTGCTGAATACAGCATTTCTTCAACCAATTTATTTAATCTATGAATTTCATCAATAAATAAAAAATCGCCCTTTTTAAGACCTGTCAAAATTGATGCTAAATCACCTGCCCTGGTCAGTGCCGGACCAGACGTCATTTTTATGTTAGCCCCCATTTCTTTTGCCATTAAACAGGCCAAACTCGTCTTTCCTAAACCTGGCGGGCCATAAAATAAAATATGATCCAAGGCTTCATTTCGATTTTTAGCTGCTTCCAAAAAAATCTGTAATTGTTCTTTTAATTTTTCCTGACCAATAAACTCATTTAATCTTTGCGGTCGCAAACTTTTTTCAATCACTTTCTCACTAGTTTCTACCTTCTGATCTAATATTTGATTTTTTATTTTATTCATAAATCATCATAAATTTCCCAAACACCAACTTAGTTTTTCTTCTATAGTTGTCAATTCAACTGGCAATTTAGCTGTTACTTTCTCAATTTCCTTTCTATCAAAACCCAATTGTTTCAAACTCAAAAATAAATCATCTTCCTCGGCTCCCGCAGCCGCGGGATCGGCGGCTAAATCTATTTCACCAAGTCCACCCACTTTCGATTTCAAATCAATAATAATTCGCTGAGCCGTTTTCTTTCCAATCCCCTTAATTTTTTCAAAAAATTTAACATCTGCATTCCCAATTGCATTAATGATACTTTCAACCCCTCGTCCTTCCGTAGCTTCAGCACAGGAGGACATTATTTGAGCTCCACTTTTTGGACCCACCCCCGACACGCTTATCAACATTTTAAATAAATCAACATCTTCTCTATTTTCAAATCCATAAAGTGATATATCGTTTTCCGACACCGACATATAAGTATAAATTTTTGCTTTCTGACCCACTTTACCCGCCAAAGCTTTAGCGACAGCGGGACCATACACCCAATATCCCACTCCATTCACTTCAATTTCTACAAAATTATTTCCAATCCAAGAAATTTCTCCATTCAAACTTGAAATCATAAATCCATTTTACCTTATACCGAACAAAAACCAAACCCTATCTAACATCTCCAAAACTACATCAAACCAATTAATTCTTTGTTGGTAAATAGATAAGTCAGTGCCACTGCCACTGCATCAGATGCATGATTTGGATATATTGGTTTTTCCAATCCTAAAAATTCTTTTACCATAATTTCCACTTGTTCCTTTTCTGCCCGCCCATAACCAACTAATGCCATTTTCACCTGAAGCGGAGTAAAACCCACCACTTCAATTCCATTTTTCTGTCCGCAAATTTTAATAACTCCAATTGCTTCAGCCACTTTAATTGCCGACTTAGCATTTTTAGCAAAAAACAAAGTCTCAATCGCCATTACCTCAACTTTATATTTCTTAATCAATCCTTCAAGTTCGCAATAAATCTGATCAAGTCTTAAAGCTGAATCATCGCTAATTTTAGTTTTCAAACACCCGCACTTTACTAATTGAAAATTGGAATTTGAAAATTGATCATTAATAATCGCCCAACCAGTATTTGCCAATCCCGGATCTATTCCTAATATCATGACTCATTTTAACAGATCTACTGTAGGGGTCAGGCATGCCTGACCCCTACTATGAGACCATAAAAAATTATAGGCCATTCACCCATTTTCCCACTTTTCCACACCACAATCCCATATAATTTTATTATTAAAAATTATTTATTTTATAAGATAAAAATTCAGTTCAAATCCTCTCTGTCCCGATAAATCGGGACATCTCCCCTTAACAAGGAGAAGTCTTTTTAGAAAATTTCCTCCCTTGTTAAGGGAGGATACCGGTTTATCCGGAGGAAGGATTAAAATTGATATAATAAACTCATGGATATTCAACAAAACATTCCTCTCGCTCCCTACACCACCGTCAAAATCGGCGGCCCTGCTGATTTTTTTGTTCACACTCAAAACACTCAAGAATTTTTAGAGGCTCTTGAATATGGCCAAAAAAATAATTTATCCATCATTATTATTGGAAATGGTTCCAATATTCTAATTTCCGATTCCGGCATTCGCGGTTTAGTTATCAAAAACGACTCTGAAGAAATTACTCTTATTTCTGAAAACAAAATCAAAGTTTCTTCCGGAACCCAACTATCTCAAACTATAAACTTTAGTCTCAATAATAATTTACTTGGGCTTGAAGAATTTGCTTATATTCCTTCTACCATTGGTGGTGCCATCGCCGGCAATATTCATGGTGACGACAAAAATCATTTTTCTCAGTTTATTGATTCAGTTGAAAAAAATAATGATTTTATAATTTCCGCCATTCTTAAATTAACCCCAGGAGATCCAACTCAAGCCAAACAAAAAGCCCAAGACATTATTCAAAGAAAATCTCAAAATCAACCTATGAATTCTCTTGGTTCAATTTTTAAAAATAAAGAAGGCCAAAAACCATCAGGAATAATCATTGATCAAGAATTAAATTTAAAGGGTTTTTCCATTGGAGATGCTCAAATCAGTCCCCTTCATGCCAATTTTATAACCAACAATGGCAACGCCACTGCTAAAGATTATTTATCTCTCATCAATCTAATTCAATCTAAAGTTCAACAAAAATTCGGTTTTCAATTTGAGCTTGAGATTAAACTACTTGGAGATTTTTAATACGAAAAAGGTGCATACTGTTTATAATCTGATTTCTCAGAAACAATATGCACCCCTTTTACAAAAAAAGAATTTTTACGAACTAGTCTACCAAACAATGACTTTTATTATAAAAGTCATTAATATCTTCGGAAGAGGCTACCAGCCGGAAAAACGACAAAGGTTCAACAGGTTTTTTAGAATTACGCGAAAAAAGGCTTAACAAGCGAAAACAATGGTCACACATCAGACCACCATTGCCGTCAGAGTACATCTTAAGTTCTTGAACCTCGCCGCAAGGATGAGATTCAAAAAATCCCTTGATAACCTCATGACACTTCACAAATTCCCTTTTAAACATCTCCGATTCATGTTCTGACATCATCGATTCCCCTTTTGTAAAAGTACCTAAATCAACTAAAACTTACTAGTCAATTAAGCCTGTCCGATTATAACTACAAGTCCTATAATAGTCAACCCCTATTTCTTATTACTTTCCACACAAACTTCGGCAATACCAACTGCCTTTTTAATCTTTTTGGTTCTCTAATTAAAGAATACATCCATTCCAGACCCATTTTTCTCCAACCCTTAGGTGCTCTTTTTAAATCCCCACTATAATAGTCAAAACTTCTCCCCACTCCAATTGCCACTCCAATATCGAGCTCTTTCAAATTTTTATCAATCCACTCCTCTTGTTTTTTCATCCCATAAGCCACAAATAAAATATCCGGTTTAAATTTATTAATTTGTCTAATCACTTCTTCATTACTTACATCCGGCTCACCTGCACTCCAATCGCATTGTAAATTGGGATTTGAAAATTGAAAATTACGCGCTGTTTTTTCAGCGCGATCACCCCAACCTCCTAAAAAGAAAACTTTATATTTTTTATCCGCCGCCAATTTGCAAAGTTCATTCATTAGATCCACTCCGGTCACCAAACAATCTCGATGTTTTCCTCTCAAAATTTCTCCACCAATTTTAATTGCTTTCAATAATTGAAAATTGAAAATTGAAAATTGATCATTAGGACGAAGCATTTGCTGAGCCCATAAAAGTCCTATTCCGTCAACCACATTTAGGTCAGTTTTTTGTAATATTTTTTTAAATTCTTCATCTTTTGTTGATTGCATCACAAATTCTGGATTTACTGTTGCAATCCACTTTTTTTTAGCTTTGGAAGCCAACCATCCGTCAACTATGGTTAGCACTTGACGCATCCCTCTGCCAAACAAGCAAATATCAAACATTTTCCAGTAACTTAGGTAAAAATCACCACTATTTTTGTCTCCTTTTTTGTCTAAAATCGATCTTTTTTGTCTCATTTTCTATTTTATAAGTCTTATTAATTAATTTTATCATTAAAATTTGTTAAAAATATATCAAAAATATATCCTATATTTATTTTTTAAAACATATCTAACACAAATATATCACCTCTTTTTACTTTTGTCATTATAAGATAAAAATACTTAAAAATCACTTTCCGCCATTTTTAATAATTTAGAATAAATTTTTTACTCATAAATTATCAACTAAAACAGGCAAAATATTAAAAATAATTAGAAATTAGATATTAAATATTAGAAATTAATTTTCTAAAATTATATGACACTACAAAAAAATTAAAAATTGGAATTTGAAAATTGAAAATTGTAAATTATAAGATTAATTTACCAAATATATCATCTAATCGCTCTCTCATAAATATCCAGATTTTCCACCGCAATCCCCGTCCCCTTAATCACACAAAATTGAGGTTCCAATGCCACATGCGCCGACACCCCAATTTCTCTCGTCACCAAAGTACTTAAATTTTTTAATTGGGCCGACCCACCACTTAAAACTATTCCCCGGTCCACAATATCTGCCACCAACTCCGGTGGAGTAATTTCTAAAGTATCTTTAATCGTTGTTAATATTAAATCCAACATTGGTCTGATTGCCTCATAAACATCATCAGTGCTGATCACTACATTTTTAGGTAAACCATAAACTGAGTCCCGCCCATTTATTTCCATCGTCTCTAATTTTTTTGGTTTAATCGCACTCCCTAATTGAATTTTAATTAATTCAGCAGTTTGATCTCCGATGACTAAACTATATTTTTTCTTTAAAAAATCCATAATGGCTTTATCTAATTTATTACCTCCAACTCTAACACTTTTATGAGTCACCACTCCACCCAAAGCAATCACTGCCGCTTCTGCCGCTCCGCCACCAATATCCACAATCATATTTCCAAAAGCTTCCGAAACTGGAATTTTGGATCCAATCGCCGCCGCCAACGGTTCATCAATTAAATGAGCCTTTCTTGCTCCGGCCGATAAAACTGCATCAATCACTGCCCTTTGTTCCACCTGGGTCACTCCGGCCGGGATACAAACCATCACCTCCGGACCAATAAACCAATTAGTTCCCATTACCTGTTTCATAAAATATTTCATCATTGCTTCGGTTACCTCATAATCAGCAATCACTCCATCTTCCAACGGTTGAATCACTTCAATATATTCAGGTGTTTTACCCAACATTTTTTTGGCTTCATTACCCACTGCCAAAACTTTCCTGTCTTCAATTCCCACTGCCACAATTGTTGGTTCATTTAAAACGATTCCTTTACCTGCCTCCCACACTATTGAATTGGCGGTTCCCAAATCTATAGCTAACTTTTTAAATAAACTCATAATTTAATTCTATCAAAAATAAAACCCTTTGCCCCGCGTCAGCGGGGGCATTTCCCTTAAAAGGGCAATTAAATAATTGGTATAATATAACCATGTCAAAACCAAACAAAAAAAGTCTTTTGATAATGACTTCTGTTCTTATTTTTATCATCGGAGCCACCACTGGTATTATCCTCTACGCCAAAGGTTACAAAATTTCTACCAAAGGCAAAATTAGTTTCTTAGCCACTGGCATCATTTCCGCCACTTCCAAACCTAAAGGCGCTTCAGTCTATATTAACGATCGTTTAATTACTGCCACTGACGACACTATTAATCTAACTCCAGACGACTATACTATTAAAATAGTAAAAGATGGTTATCTTCCTTGGGAAAAGAATATCAAAGTTCAAAAAGAAATCGTTTATCAAACCAATACCCAGCTTTTCCGTTCCTCCCCTGACCTTAAACCGATTACTTTAACTGGAGCCATTAATCCATCCGTTAGTCCAGATAATAGTTTAGTTGTTTTTTCTGTTGCTTCTGCTTCCGCCACCAAAGATAACGGTTTATACCTTCTTCGACTCAACGACACTGCCACTTCACTGTTTAAAAGTTCCACTGAACAATTAAGTTCCAATCTTTCAAATATTAATTGGTCCGATTTTGTTTTCACTTTTTCTCCTAATTCCAAACAAATTTTAGCCACAAATCCGATCAAAGACATCAATTATTTAATAGATTTATCTACTACCACCAATTATAAAAACCTTTACGATGTTACTGCCAGACTATCATTGATAAAAGAAGAATGGCGACTACAAGAACAAGACATTATTAAAACTAAACTTACTCTAATCCCCAAAGAGCTCCAACCTTTTATTTCCACCACTTCTGCTAAATCTATTATCTTTAACGAAGATGACACCAAAGTTTTATATTTAGCTCAAGCCGATGGTAACCTCAAAAAAGACATCATTACTCCTCCGCCAGCTCAAAGCACCCAAAATCAATCGCGGGATATTCAAAAAGACAATTATTATGTCTATGATTTCAAAGATGATACCAATTTCTGGGTTGGTTCTAAAGATCTCTATCACCCTGCCTGGATTGCCAATTCCAACAATCTTATATATATAGAAGACCAAAAAATTCAAACCATTGAATACGACAACACCAACAAACAAACTCTATTCGCTGGTAATTTCGATAAAGATGCTGTCTATATGTGGCTTGACGGTAGCAAAGTCATCGTTCTAATTGCTCCCTATGACAACGCTCAAGAAAACCTCTATTCCATCACCATCAAATAAAATCAACTCGATCTTCGTTAACAATCACTGATGTTGGTGTAGTATGAAATCTTTCTGCCTCTTTAATACTCATAATTTCCTTCCATTGATTTTCTCTCATTTTTACACGAAGAACATCATTTATATCTCCAATAGAACTAGCTATCTCCTCATCACTCAACCTTCTGCTTTCATCAACACTAAATACAAAACTTTTCTTACCAACAACTTCCATATTTATTTTTTATAAAAAACTAAGGCTTAATATAATTAGCGTGCAACACCTGAGTCTCCACTTCTGCATTTGGTAAAACCACTTTTTCACTTTGTGCTCCCAAAACCTGACTACCAGAAACAGACACAATATTTTTTACCTCAACCAATCTCAAAGCAGTCAACGATAACACCGCTATCACAAAACAAATAACCCCTGTTCTTATATTTCTATCTAGATCTGTCATATACTAATCAGTCTAAATATTTTTTACTCCTCTGTCAAGCTTTTGATCTAATTAATATTAGATTTTTAAAAAAAAAAGAAACTTATTAAGATTTAATAATTTTTTAATCTTTTGAAATCCAGTTTCATCCCTTAATCCCCACTCAAAACAACTCCCAAAAACCCTTAGCAAAACAACCATCGACTGCCAAATATTAAAAATCAATTAAAATTTATCAAATTTTAAAAACATCAATCTAAATAAAAGTTAACCTATTTATGTCACTTTTAATTTAAAAAAATATTTAAGTTATAATAGTGTACCTTGGCAACAGGCATAGCGGTCTAATTTAATTCAGGCAGGCATAGCCTGCCGTAGCTTTTTTAGCCGTCGTAGCTTTAGCGAAGTCGGCAGCGAAGGCAGGCATAGCCTGCCGTAGCTTTAGCGAAGGCAGGGATTGGCGCAACTGGTAGCGCGCAGCGTTCGGGACGCTGAGGCTGCAGGTTCAAATCCTGTATCCCTGACTGTATTTTAGCTTTGATTTAAGATATATGATTTAAGAAATATGAATATTTTTATTCATAAATCATAAATCTAACTCCATAAATCAAATTTTAAAATATGTCCTCATAGTTCAACGGATAGAACGATCCCCCCCTAAGGGATAAATCTAGGTCCAATTCCTAGTGAGGACACTTCCACACTCAATTACCGCATATTTTAATCTCACGAACATAGTTTCTCCGCATTAATTTTAATAATTACCGCACTTTCTTCTAACACTTTTCATAAAACTTTTCTCCGCATGACCACTAAAATAAAACACCTACCTATATATAACAATTCCGACTCATATATAACATATTCTCCGAATTTTAACCTATTATAGGTTTAAAAAAGCCCATTTCTTAGAAAGTTAACATTTTTCTTATTTATAGTTAATATTCTGTTAATATTAACTATATCTTTTAAAATCAGTCCTTTTCAATCCTAAAAAATAAAAAAAATCTCAAAATTTCCATTTTTAAAAATCATTAAAACAACATTTTATACCTAAAAATCAACCAAATATAGCTTTAAAAAACCTTTAGCAGTCTAAAAATTAAGTGCTAAATGTCATAACAATCACCTGTTATGACAAGCCAAAACCCTTATATTCTCCCTTTTAAACACTTCTTTAGCCAAGCTCAACACTTCACTAAAACTAACCTTTTTATATTTTTCCAAATTACTCTCTACTGTTTCTAATTTGTTTTCTAACAACACTTCCTGACCCACAAACCCAGCCACAAAGCTTGTCTTATCCATTGCCAGCTTAGTTTTACCTGTTAGATAATCTTTAGCTTTATTAAGTTCATCCTCAGTTAGACTATTGGCTAATCTTTCTATCTCGTCTTTAACAATATTAATCGCTTCATCAATCTTATCTAAATTAACTCCAGACTGAATCGCCCAATATCCTCCTTCCTTAAATGCCTCACCAACCGGACTTACATAATAAGCCAAAGCTTTATCTTCTCTTATTTTTTCATAAAGACGTGAAGAGCTATTGCCATCCATAATAATATCCAAAAGCTTTAAAGCATATTTTCTTTGATCGTCCCACCCTAAAGCCGGCAGGCCCACACAAAAATGCCCTTGCTCTAAGTTTCTCTTAATTACCTTTTCCTTTTCTTGGTTTAAAACCAAATCTATTTTTGGCAATTTAAAACTATTTTTTAAAACTCCTTCAAAATTATCTCTAATCACTTGTTCTGCACTTTCATCCACATCCCCACAAACCACTACTACCATTTCTTCACTATTAAAATACTTATTACGATAATTCACTACTGATTCTCGATCAACTCCTTTAATATCACTAACATCTCCGGCTATATCCCAACAGCCAATACTAGATTTATCGTAAAAAAACTTGGTAAATTCTCCACCTAAACCCATCATTGGATTATCCTGATACATTCGAATCTCTTCAATAACCACTCCTCTTTCTTTTAAAACTTCTTCCTTGTCATAAACTGAATTTATTAATATATCAGACAACATCTCTATTGCCCAAGGAACATTTTCTCTAACAGTATTTATATAGTATGATGTCATTTCGTGACCAGTTCCTGCATTGTAACCAGCCCCTTTAGAATCAATCTCTCTATTTATATCCATAGCCGTCGGCCTTTTTTTGGTTCCCTTAAAAGCCATATGTTCTAAAAAATGGCTCATTCCAAACTCTCCTTTAATTTCATATTTAGACCCGATTTTAACAAATACTTCAACTGTCACCGACTTTAAGCCCATCATCGGCACTATCACCCCTCTTACGCCATTGTTTAATTTAAAGCTTTTCATATTTATTTATCCTGAGCCTGTCGAAGGACCAAATTAACCATTTTATTTTCTATATAAATTTCTTTTAAAATTTCTTTCCCTTCAATCCATTGTTTAACTAATTCCAACTCTTTAGCTTTATTTAAAATCTGTTCCTTCTCTTCGCCATTTTTAATAGTCAGTTGAGTCCTAACCTTGCCATTAATTGCCACCGCCACACTTACCTCACTATCAACTAAATATTTAGCCTCAGCCTTCGGCCACTCTTGACTATGAATAGATGTTTTATAACCCATTCTACTCCAAAGCTCTTCTGCTATATACGGAGCAAACGGAGCTATTAATTTAATCACTGCTTCTAAATTTTCTTTACCGATACTCTTTGATTCATTTGTTGACAAGTTATTTATTAATTCCATCATCTTAGCTATTGCCGTATTAAAACCAAAACTTTCCAAATCTCTAGTTACCTTATCAATAGTCTTATGTATTAACACTAAGTTATCATCATTGTTAGCAGACAAAATTTCAATCTGCTTATTAACATATTTTTCAAATCTATCCAAAAATCTTTTCACTCCCATTAAAGTCTTTTCATTCCAAGCCATAGTCGATTCAAATGGACCCATAAACATTAGATACATTCTCACCACATCAACTCCATATTTATCCGCCACCACCTCCGGCACAATCACATTGCCTTTAGACTTACTCATTCTTTGGTTATCTGGACCCAAAATCACTCCATGGGAAATTCTTTTATAATACGGTTCTGGCAGATCTTTAGGCATTATTCCCAAATCCCACAAAAATTTATAAATAAACCGCGAATAAAGCAAATGCAACACATTATGTTCATCTCCTCCAATATATATATCCACAGGATTCCAGTATTTTAATTCTTCATGACTATCACTAAATATATCAACAAATGCATCATTTGAACCTATTTTCTTATTTTGAAAATTGGAATTTGAAAATTGATCATTTAGTTTATTTGCGAAGCAATAAGCCAGATAGTACCAATCACTGCCTGCCCAATTTGGCATAGTATCTGTTTCTCGTTCAGCCTCCCCGCCGCATTTCGGACAAGTACACTTCACAAAACTATCAATCTTCGACAATGGACTTTTACCATCATCGGTTGGTTCATAGGCATCTATTTCCGGCAATTTTATTGGCAAATCTTTTTCATCAACTGGCACCCAGCCAGAATTTGGCTTGCCCGCCGAAGCCTTGGCGCAGGCGGGACAAAAAATCATCGGAATTGGCTCCCCCCAATAATGTTGTCGACTAAATATCCAATCTCTTAAATGATAACTTGCACTTCCTTCCCCGATCCCTTTTTCTTTTATCCACTCTATCATCTTTTTAATCGTTTCATCTTTATTTAAACCATTTAAAAAGTCTGAATTAATTGATTTTTCAT
>CAYSME010000009.1:0-18362 GCA_964432085.1 uncultured Gammaproteobacteria bacterium
GGAGATCCGGCGAAGCCGAGAGAGGATTAAACATTAAAAAATAAATTTATGACCAATTATCGCTCTAATATTGCTCCAACTTTTTGTCCAGGTTGTCACAATTTTTTAGTTTTTGCTGCCATGCAAACTGCTTTCAATGATTTGAAAATAAAAACTTCTGATTTAGTTATTAACTTTGATATCGGTTGTGTCGGTAATATGGCTGATTTTTTCAAAGTTTATGGTGTTCACACTCTTCATGGTCGATGTATTGCTATGGCTATGGGTGAAAAATTAACTGACCCCAATTTAACAGTTTGTGCTGTTGGTGGCGATGGTGGAATCTATGGAGAAGGACTCAATCATTTAATTGCCGCAGCCAGAGCCAATATCAATATCACCGTTTTTGTTTCTAATAATTATCTTTATAGTTTAACCACTGGCCAGACCAGTCCCACCACTCCAAAAGGTTCTCGCACTAAATCAACCCCATTAGGCAATCCTAATGAGCCAATTGATTTAATTAAATTAATGAAGTCAATCAATCCTAATGTTTTTGTTAAATCAGTCGATGCTAAAGATCTTCCAGCAGTTACCCAAGCCTTCAAAGACGCTCTTTTATTCAAGGGTTTTTCTGTTGTTGAAACCCGTCAAGAATGTGTCGCCTTTGGAAAACAGTTGAAAAGTTAATTAATTTTTTCTCGCCACTATTGCCATAAATAGTGGAAATTCTCTCCTGGCTTTATCTTCGATTTTTGCCTTAGATCCGGTGCTTTTTTTATCAGAAATCCATTCTTCAATTTTTTCAATACAAAAACCGTTATCAAAAAGCATCTCACTATAAGCCGACAGGGGATAGTGATACGACCAAGTGTTTTCACTTTCTTTTTTTCCCGGATGAGCCACAATTGGAATTTCCATTGGACTCATATAATTATCAATTTTTCGGCTTTGCTTATCACTTTCAAAAACCCAAGAACTGTGACCTGGAATTCTAAAAATCGGATGGTTTAAAACGATCACTAATTGTCCGCCTTTTTTTAAATGTTTGGAAAAATTTCTAATCACTCCAAATGGTTTTTTAATCGTTCCATTGTCAAAATTATTTTTTACAATTGGTAAATCTTTACTCGCATCTGCTACATAAAAGCGATGATTTGGATTTATTTTTTTACTCTCGGCTTCTCGAATTAAATTATCAGCCAAATCGATTCCAAAATATTCCACATTTTTATCCAGATATCTTTCCAAAACTCCCTGACCACAGGCCAAATCTAAAAGTGAATCATTCTCTTTTAATTTTAAAATTCTTTTCAAATTCGGCATTATTATGTGTTGATGATAATAATGACCTTCATCTCCAACCGTTTTGTTATACCATTTACTCACTTTTTGCCAAGAACTGTTTTGCATACTCGAATTTTAGCATTATAATTAAACTATGAAAATTAATAAAATCGCTGTAATTTTTCCTGTTATTTTAATTATTGTTTCATTTCTAATTGGCATTTATTTTTATCCTCAGTTTCCCGACCAAATAGCTACTCATTGGGGGACAGGTAATCAAGCCAATGGTTATTCTTCAAAAGCTTTTGGACTATTTTTTATGCCGATTTTATCCGTTTTTATGTTTATTCTTTTTATTGCTTTACCTAAATTTGAACCTTACAAAAAAAATTTTGATCAATTTAAAAAGTATTTTCAAAATTTCATTAATATAATTTTTGCCTTTCTTTTTTATATTTATTTAATCACTATTATTTGGAATCTAGGGTTTAGATTCAATATGACTCAAATTCTTTCCCCAGCTTTTGCCTTAATTTTTTATTATGCTGGTGTCTTAACCTCAAAAGCCAAACAAAATTGGTTTGTTGGTTTTCGAACTCCATGGACTATGTCTAATGAGGAAGTTTGGAATAAAACCCACAAGATCAGCAGTAAATTATTCAAAATTTCCGGATTAATTTGTTTATTATCAATATTTTTACCAAATTTATCGGTATTTTTTATCATAGTTCCAGTCATTTTGACTTCTGTTTTCGTTTTTGCCTATTCTTATATAGAATTTAAGAAAACCGTTATATAATAGACACGTGATCATTATTAAAACACCCCCACAAATCGAGGGTATCAGAAAATCGTCGCATTTAGCTGCCCAAGCCTTAAAGTATCTTTCCACTTTTATAAAACCCGGCGTTTCCACTGAAGCCTTAAATCAAGTCGGTCATAAATATATTATCGATCATGGCGCCACTCCGGCCCCATTAAACTATGAAGGTTATCCCAAAAGTATCTGCACTTCAATTAATAATATTGTTTGTCATGGCATTCCTTCTAAAAACGAAATTTTAAAAGAAGGGGATATTGTTAATATTGATGTCACCACTATTTTAAATGGTTATTATGGTGATACTTCCGCTACTTTTCCAGTCGGTAAAATCAGCAAAGAATCTCAAAAATTAATTGATATTACCAAAAAATGCCTTAACGATTCTATAAAAAGCCTTAAACCAGGCAAATTATTAAACGACTGCGTTGGTAAAGTAATCGAACCCATAGTTAAAAAAAATAACTACAGTATTGTTCGTGAACTTGGTGGTCATGGTGTTGGTCTTAAATTTCACGAAGAACCTTTTGTTTTTCATTTCAACACCAATCAGGAAAAAGTTATTTTAAAGCCAGGCATGATTTTTACCATCGAACCCATGATTAATTCTTCTTTAAATCCCAAAATTACCATCGATCGTCAAGACGGTTGGACAATTCGCACTCTCGACGGTTCTCTTTCTGCTCAATTTGAACACACCATTTTAATTACCCAAACTGGATCCGAAATATTAACAAAATTATAATCTGTACGGGCGAGGCGTGACTCGCCCTTGTTATAATAAACCATGATAATTTTAGATGGCAAAAAACTTTCAGAAAAAATTCTCAATGATTTAAAATTGAAAATTGAAAATTGTAAATTAAAACCGACATTAGATATAGTTATTGTCGGTTCTGATCCTGGAAGTCTTAAATATGTCGCCATGAAACAAGAAAAAGCTAAAAATATTGGCATTGGCGGTTCAATTCATCAATTCGATCAAAATTCTACTACCGAGGACGTTTTATCTTTAATTCAAAGATTAAATCAAGATCCAAATATTAATGCTCTAATGGTTCAACTTCCTCTCCCTTCCCAAATCGACACCGAAAAAGTACTATCTGCTATCGATCCTAAAAAAGATGCTGATGGTCTTAGTCCTTTTAATTTAGGTCTTCTTTTTCAAAAAAAAACTACCGGAATTCCTTCCGCCACTGCCTTGGGAATCATTAAATTATTAGAAGAGTATCAAATTGACATTAGCGGTAAAAATGCGGTGATAATTGGCCGAAGTCCTGAAGTTTCAATTCCACTTTTTGCCTTATTAATGGCAAAAAATGCAACGGTAACTATTTGTCATACTGCCACCCAAAATCTCAAAGAAATTTGTCAAAATGCCGATATTTTAATTTCTTCAATCGGCAAACCTAATTTTTTTGATGACACTTTTGTAAAAAATAATGCTGTTGTAATAGATGTTGGATTTGTTTCAGATCCTTCCACCAACAAAACTACGGGTGATTTTAATTTTGAAAAAGTATCTCCAAAAACTAGTTTTATCACTCCAGTTCCCGGTGGTGTCGGCCCCATGACCATCACCTCACTTTTATTTAATACAGTTGAAATTTGTAAAAATAAATAACCGCCCTGTTAAGGGAGGTGGATCCGATGAAATCAGAGACGGAGGGTTTATAATATCATTATGCGCATCCAACTTTACGATCGTGGCACTCCACAAGGCAAGCAATTATTTTCCAACATAGAAACTGTTTGCCAAAAACTCCAAATTGATTATGATCCGGAATACGTTAAAGATATGTCTCGGGTCATTAACATGGGTCTTCAAGGTAAAACCATTCTTTTAATCGATGGCGAAGTCGCTTTTATGGACAAATATCCATCCACTAAAGAACTCGAAACCATTATTTCAGAATTCTAAAAAATATGCTTTTTAAAAAAATCTGTCGTCATTTTCTAAAAAACAAATTTTTTCTGACCATTTTAGAAGCTTTTGCTTTTGTTACAATTTGGCGTGGAACTTGGGGTCTTTTAGATGAATATTTATTTCCAAATTCTCTTCAAACCAGCTATTTAGTTTCGATTTTTATTGGACTTTTTCTTCTCTTTATTTTTAAAGATAAATTAATCGATTAAAAATAATCTTTTCGCATTTTCATCAATAATCTTTTCCGTTTCTTCAAAACTTTTACCCCAAATTTCCGCTATTTTTTTATAAACATATTTTATATTATTTGGATTATTTTCTTGTCCTCTAAATGGTTCTGGTGTCAGATAAGGGGAGTCTGTCTCTAAAATAAGCCTATCTTTTGGTATATTTTTTATCACATCCACCAATCCTATTTCATAAGTCACATTTCCATCAATTCCAAAATAAAATCCTAAATTTAAAATTTTCTTAATTCTTTTAATTCCACCAGCATAGCAATGAAACACCCCCGACAAATTTTCGTATTCTTTCAAAATTTCCACCGTTTCATCAACTGCCTTTCTGGCATGAATTATTAGTGGTTTGTTGTATCTTTGAGCTAGCTCAATTTGTTTTCTAAACAAAATTTCTTGCTTGTCCGCCATAGTTTTAACGAAGGCGGATCCATCCATATTCATAAATTCCAAACCACATTCACCAATCGCCACAATTTTACTGTGGTTTTCTTCCATTATTTTTCCTAGTTCAATAGGGGAATCATTAATTTCAGTCGGATGAATTCCCACCGCTGCTAAAAACCTTTCATTAGATTTTTTGGCTAAAATTACGTTATTTTTTGAATCTTCAACACTTGCACCTGCTAAAATTACATAATCAATCCCCTCGTCAATGTCGCACAATCTTTCCAAGTGAGCATGTGTATCAATCATCTTATTTTATCCTTGGAAATAACGATTCGGTTAATGGTTTAACCTCATTTTCAAAGCATTTTCCAATTTTTTTAGCCACTTCCGGCATCACAATTTGCAGGTGGTAGGCAGCAGTTTGAATATTTTTGATACATTCATTTAAAACAGCAATTCTTTCAGGATTTTCCTTTTCCAATTTCCATGGTGTGGTTTGATTTAGTTTTAAATTTGAACTGTCTATCCATTTCTCAAATACTAATCCAAAAGCCTCATCCAACTTAAGATTATCAATTAATTTTTCAAACTCACTATCAAAACTCCCCGTCTTGTCAAAGAAGGGGCCGGGGGAAGATTGACCCTCAGATAACTTTGCTACTCGTGAC
The DNA here is from genome assembly GCA_964432085.1 of uncultured Gammaproteobacteria bacterium. Lineage (GTDB taxonomy): Bacteria > Patescibacteriota > Microgenomatia > UBA12405 > UBA12405 > WARW01. Next base: position 5,308 of record CAYSME010000009.1, read on the forward strand.
ACCAAATTCCCCAAATTATTAGCCAAATCAGCGTTATATTTTTCTCTAAATCGAGCAATTCCCACATCACTGTCATTTTCTGACGGAAAAGATCGAGCTATTAAATACTTACTACCCTCTACTCCAAATAGATCTATCAACTGTTGTGGAGAAATCACATTACCTAAAGATTTAGACATTTTTTGTCCATCAATCATATAAAAACTATGAATATAAGTTTTCTTAGGTAGTTCAATTTTTGCCGACAACAACATTGCCTGCCAGATCACAGTGTGAAACCATAAAATCTCTTTTCCCATTAGATGTAAATCAGCTGGCCAAAATTCTTTTTTGCCCTCCACAAATTGAGTGGCACTATAATAATTGATTAATGCGTCAAACCAAACATACACTGTTTGAGATTTATCCCAAGGTAAGGGGATTCCCCAATCAACTTTTTCCCTAGATAAAGAAATATCGTTTACTCCGGCCTTTAATTTTGCTAATATTTCCGACTTTTTCCCATCTGGAAAAATATAATTAGTTTTATCGTTTTCAATCAGAGAGATAATTTGGGGTATATATTTGCTTAATTTAAAAAACCAATTTTCCTCACTTTTGTGAACAGTTTTTTCAATAGGATGCAGAGAACAATGACCATCAACCAAATCAGCCTCATTTAAAAATTTTTCACAACCAACACAATATAATCCCTCGTATTTATCCTTATAAACATCGCCATTATCAAAAATTTTTGTCAATAACTCCCCTACTACTTTTTCATGTCTTGGATCGGTTGTTCTAATAAAATAATCAAAATTAATATTTAATTTTTCCCACGCTTCCTTAAAACGGGGAGAAATTTTGTCACAGTAATCTTTTACAGAGATTCCCTCTTTTTCTGCCGATTCGGCTACTTTTTGACCATGTTCGTCGGTTCCTGTTAAAAAGAAAACATCTTCGCCTTTAGTACGGTGCATTCTGGCCACAATATCTGCTGCTACAGTAGTGCAAGTGTGCCCAATATGAGGAATATCGTTAATATAATAAATTGGAGTGGTTATAAAAAATCTGTTCATTACCCTTATTTTCCCACATTATTTAGTTTTTTTCTTGGTTACTTTCCTTACTGTCTTTTTTACAACTTCCTTCCCAACTTTTTTAGAATATTGAGATTTAAGTCTGTCGCTCTTATTTTTATGAAATATATTTTTCTTAACCGCCTTGTCTAAGACAGAATAAACTTCTTTCAAACCTTCACTAGTTGGCTTAGCTAAAAACTTTTTAACAGTAGTTTTTAACTTAAGTTTAAAAGAAACATTATCCTCATGATTTCTCAAGGACTTTCTTAATGATTTTTTTGCAGATGAACTGATTGGCATGAGCAGTATTTTATCTTATCGCTTCAAATTTTACAACCATATATAATCTAGTTAATAACAGATATAATTCAATTCATGACCTTTAGAGAAAGGATTAGACTCGTAAGTCAAAAAAAACAAAATAGTATTTTATCGGCGTCCCTGGTTTTAGCCGTGGCTTTTGGAATATCTTCTATTCTTGGCCTTTTACGTAATCGTTTTTTATATGCTAGATTTTATTCTTGTTGCGTTGCTGATCTTGATGTTTTTAATGCCGCTTTTCGGGTTCCGGATTTAATTTTCAAACTTTTAGTTACCGGAGTTTTATCAGCTTCCTTTATTCCTGTTTTTTCCAGTTATTTGCATAAAAGCAAAAAAACGGCCGATGAGCTAGCTTCTACTGTCATCAATATTCTTTTAATCGCCTTTTCAATAATTTCTGTAATTGCTTTCATTTTTATGAAACCAATTTCAGGTTTAATTGCCTCTGGTTTTACCGCTAATCAATTGGCCTTAATGGTCAACCTCAGTCGGATTTTACTCTTCGCCCAAATATTTTTTCTTTTAAGTAATTTTATTGCCGCTATTTTGCAAGTTAATCAAATTTTTATTATTCCTGCTCTTTCCCCTATCATTTACAACATTTTTATTATCGTCAGCATTTATACTTTAGCTCCAATTTTTGGAATTTATGGCGTTGCTATTGGTACCATTGTCGGTGCTTTCTTTCATTTAGCCATTCAAATCCCTGTTCTTCGTCGCCAAGGTTTTAACTATCATCTTAAAATAAGTCTAAAATTAGCCGGAGTTAGAGAAATTTTTAGACTTATGGTGCCCAGAATTTTATCCCTAGGATTGGGAGAAATAGAAAGTACTGTTACTTTATTTTTTGCCAGTTCACTAACCTCTGGTTCAATCTCCCTTTTAAATTTAGCTCTTCAATTTATGTATTTGCCTAGTCGTATTTTTGGCACCACAGTCGGACAGGCGTCATTGCCGGCACTTTCTAAAAATATAGCCAGAAACGATTTAAACTCTTTTAGAAATACGGTCAATAAAATCATCAATCAAAGTTTATTTTTGGCTCTACCCATTAGTGCTCTAATTTTAGTAGAAAGAGTTTCTATTATCAGAATTCTCTACGGATCCCAAGAATTTCCTTGGTCGGCCACTATTTTAACTTCCAGAATTCTAGCTTTTTTAATCCCCGGTATTGTTTGCCAAGCCTTAATTCAAATTTTAGTTAGAGCCTTCTATGCTCTTCACAACACCAAAGCTCCATTTTTTATTTCCCTTATTTCTTTAACCACTAATATTATTACTAGTTTTTACTTTGTTAATTTCACCAGCTTAGGTGTAATCGGTTTGGCTATCAGTGCCTCTATTGGAAATTTAATCCAAACCTTTGGTTTATTAATTATGTTTATTAAAATTGTCGATGGGTTCAATTGGTCCACAATGTTTGGTAAATTTTATAAAATATTAATATCTTCAGTTTTGGCCGGAGTTGTAAGCTGGTTAGCTATTAAGTTTTTGGATCTTTTCATTCTCGACACATCCCATTCCATTCCTGTTTTAATTTTAATGGTGATTTCTTCAATTGCTGGCATAATCACTTATGTTTTTGCCTCTATCTTTCTAAAGATGGATGAGATCAATGATTATAAAAATTATTTTTTCAGATTTAAAGATTTTATTTTCCGCAGATAGTCATATATACTGAATGTATGGCGACCAAAAAAGATATTTCTCTTCTACCAGAATCTGAAAATCCCAGATCGTTTGGCGCTCGTTTTTTTAGATGGATCACTACCACTGGCAGGATAACCATTATTTTAACCGAATTAATCGTCATTTCTGCTTTCATTTCTCGTTTCTGGTTAGATCGTAAAAACTCAGACCTTTCAGCTACAGCTCGTCAAAAACAAGCCATTTTAACCAGTGCAACTCCTTTTGAAGATGAATTTACTAAATTACAACAGAGATTATCTTTCATTAAAGAGTTTTATATCAATCAATCAAATTACAGTAACCAAATTAATTCTTTAATTAAAAGTACTCCTTCAGATCTTTTTTATGAAAAAATCTCCGTATCCACAGATAAAAAAACAAAAGCTACCATTATTAGTGCTTCATTAGCCGCCTACAGGGAAGAAAGCATTATTTCTTTTCTTTCTAACCTAATGTTAAATTCAGACATTGAAAAAGTAGACATCACCAAAATTGAAAAAAAAGAAAGAGAAAATCAATATGTAGTTTCAATCATTTTAAATTTTAAAAAGACACCAGTCGGCATTAAATCATGAAAGACACAAAAAATTGGTTTCAGCTTCGGCCAATGTATAGCTACATCAGAAAACAGGCAGAAAATAAAAAAGCCATGAAATATTTGGAAATTGGTGGCACCTTCACTTTGATTGCAATTTTTCTCTTTTTTGCGATTATGCCCACTATGACCACTATTTTTTCCCTTTTAGGTGAAATAAAATCCAAACAAACCTTTATTAAAAAAGTCGATGCTAAAATTGTTAATATTCTCAAAGCTCAGGAAGTTTTTGCCAAAATTCAGGAAAGCTACTTAATAATAGAAGAAAGTTTTCCTTCACAGCCACAATATTATAATAGCGCTTCTAATTTAGCCACTATTTTCAGAGATTCAGCCTTAGACATAAGCCAAATAAATTTTGGTCTAGGTCAAGAGGATAATAAAGATCAGTTTTTTAAGACTTATCAAGTTAACATTAATGGTCAAGGTCAATACTCTGATATCATAAATATGCTTAACAAAATGCTAAATAATCGTCGTTTGGTTAATACTTCTAGTATTCAAATCAGTCAAATCGATAATGATAATAAAAGTGATCCTAATAAAATTAAAATTAACCTAAGTAATGATTTATATTTTTTATCAGATAAGTAATGAAAAAAACTAAAATATCTTCTTATTTTATTTTTATTTCTGTTCTGACTTTTTTAACCATCTTTTTTTCAATGGTTCAAAAAAGTTATTTTAGTTTTATTGCTCCTCAAAAATTAGTTGAAAATAATACCCTTTTAAAAAATTTTGACCCCTCCTTAGATGCAGATATTATTTCTTTGATTGAATCAAAAAATAAAAACATCGATAATAATTTTGATTTTTCAATTATAAAATCAGGACAAAAGGTCCTAGATTCAACGTCAAGCGGGGTAACCCCAACACCATAAATGCCAAAAGAAAAAAAAATACCAACAATCCTAGGGCTCATGATTTTAATTGGCGGAGTTGCTGTCAGTGTCTTTTTGACTAATCAAAAAACAAATCTCACTTCTAAGGCCAGTGGTAACTGTAAACCTCAAAATCCTCAAATAACCAACATTACCAATAATTCAGTTTCTATCTATTTTACCACCGAATCTGCCTGTTTATCATCATTGTCTATCAATAATCAAACAGTTGAAAATGGAGCCGCTGACCTTAACCAAAAAAGTAAAATTCATTATTTTGATGTTTTCAATTTAAATCCAGAAACAGAATATAAATTTTCTTTTATAGTTGATAGTAAAACATATGAAGAAACATCATATAAATTTGAAACAGCCGTTAATCCTAGTGGTTCAATTCCATCTTCAAATTTAGCTTGGGGTCGCGTTTTTACTCCTGAATTAAAAGCTGCCAAAAAAGTTATAGTTTTTATTAATATTCCTGGGGCAATTCCTTTGTCGGCTCTGGTTACTTCTTCAGGCAATTGGAATATTTCTCTGGCAAATACTTATAAATCTTCAAAAACCGGCAGATTTATTCCAGCCGCCAATACATCAGAAGATATTATAGTTATTGATCAAGACGGACAGACCACTCAAATTACTGGAAACACTTCAAATAATGACCCCACTCCAGACATTATTCTTGGTCAAAACCAATTTTCTTCGACCGTTATAATCTATGACACAAAAACGGATACTGGTTCTTTGTCTTCAATCGATCCTGTTTCTGATACTAAAGAGTTAGACATTTTAAATCCAAAAGACAACGCTTCTTTATCCACTCAAAAACCAGATTTTTTTGGAACTGCTCCAAAAAATTCTACTGTTAAAATAGAAGTTCATTCACCCACCGTTTACACCAATGAAGTCGCAGTTAATGATGATGGTTCATGGAATTGGTCCCCGCCGTCAAATTTGGAACCTGGTGAACATACCATTACTGCCACTGTTATTGAAAATGGCATCGAAAAGATAGTCACTAGAAATTTTACTGTTTTAGCTACTGATGATAACCCTTCTTATTCAGCTTCCGAATCGGCAGTTATTTCTACTCCCACTCCAACATTTACCCCTTCTCCAACCGTTACCCCCATTCCTACTGTTAAAGTCAGCACTCCAAGTACCAATTCTGGTGTTCCCACCACCGGTAGTTTAACTCCCACTATTTTATTAACCTTGATTTCATCCTCTTTTATTATTTTTTCTTTTTTCTCTTTTAAGAAAAAATAATAGTGGTATCATATTACATTAATGCTAGGAATAAAAAAAATTAATTCTATTTTAGAAGAACTTCGCCCCGCCCAGTGGATAAAAAATTTAGCCGTTTTTTCAGCTCTAATTTTAAATGGGCAACTTCTTAATCCGGAACTTTTTACAAAAAACTTTTTTGCTTTCATTGCTTTTTGTTTTTTATCTTCCTCTTCCTATATTATTAACGACTTAATAGATGTTCATAAAGATCGGCTGCATATAACTAAAAAAAATCGGCCAATTGCTCGTGGTGATATTTCAGAGTCAACCGGAGTTTTTATGGCCCTTATTCTTCTCTTTTTTGGTTTAGCCATAACAATTTTCATTAGCTATGGTTTTTTTATTTTTTCTTTAGTTTTTATTTTACTTCAATATTCTTATTCCATATTTCTAAAAAAGAAAGCCATAGTCGATATAATGGGCATAGCTTTATTTTTTATAATTCGCGCCTTTGCTGGTGAAATTGTCACTGGTTATCATCTTCCAATTTGGATTATGTTAACCGTAATCTTTTTATCTTTATTTATTGCTAGTGGAAAACGTCGCAGTGAATTGATTAACAGTGGAATTAAAACTAGATCGTCTCTTACTGGCTATAGTAAATCTCTCTTAAGTTTTTACACCACTATGTTTGCTGTTTGCACATTAGTTTGTTACGCCTTATTCACTTTTTTTGAAGAATCGGTGACTTTTTCCCAATCAGGTTTTTTACATCAATTTCTTTTAGAAAATGTCCCCAATGCTCTAAACCGAAAATGGTACATGGTTACTCTCTTGCCGGTAATTTTTGGAATTATGCGTTACGGCCAAATAATTTTTGAAATGCAAGAAGGTGAGAGACCAGAAAGGGTAATTGCTCGAGATATACCAATTTTACTTTCAGTTCTAATTTGGGGACTAATGATAATTGGTATCATCTATGTACTCTAGTAAAATCAAAAAATTTTTCATTCCATTTTTTTTAATAATTCTCACTGTTTTAACTCGTTTCTATAATCTTAACTGGGGCAATGGTTATTTCTTTAATCCGGATGAGAACAATATGGCTTTTGCTATTTCTCAAATGACCCTATTAAAATTAGATCCACATTTTTTTGCCTATGGCCAATTTCCCCTTTTTCTAACTTTTTTCACCACTCCGTTTCATAATTTTTCCACCATTGTACTAACATTACGTTTTTGGTCGGCCGTGTTTTCTTCATTGTCAATTTTATTTTTTTATTTAATTGCCAAAGATATTTTCAAATCAAAAATAATTAATTTTATATTTGTTTTGCTTTTAATTTTTACTCCAGGATTGATTCAATCATCTCATTTTGGCACCACTGAATCCCTCCTTATTTTTGTTTTTTCTGTCAACATTTTTTTATCTTTAAAATATTTTGAAAACCAAAAAAATAGATATTTTTTATTTTCTGTTTTAATCAGTGCCATCGGTCTTGGATCAAAAATAACCGCCGTTTTTTTTATCATTCCTTTTTACCTTTCCCTTTTTCTAGTTTTTTTAAAAAAATTAAACAGCCTCCCTGTCAAGGGAGGTGCTCCGCCCACTGGCGGAGCGGAGGGTTTTAACCTCATATTTTCATTCTTTATTTTCACCCTGTTAACTTCACTCTTGTCTCTTCTTTTTTCTCCTTTCAACATTATCAATTTTTCCGAATTTAAATCATCAATGAATTATGAAACATCAGTTGCTATTGGTAAAACATCAGTTTTTTATACTCAGCAGTTTAACAATACTATTCCTTACATTTTTCAATTCCAAAAAGTTTTCCCTTATGTCAATGGAATTTTTATTTTTATTTTTTCTTTTATCGGCTTTTTTATTTGTTTTATTCATAAATCTTTTTTCGTAAATCATAAGTCAAAACTAGTTTTAATACTGTTCCCATCAATAATTTATTTCATTTATACTGGTCAACTTTTTGTTAAATGGTCTCGCTTTATGTCGCCACTTTTTTTTATTGGTCCATTTTTTTGTCTTTTTATTTTTCAAAAATTAAAAAATAAGTTTCTAAAAATAATTTTATTGTTAATAATGGTCAGTCCTGGTATTTATTTCTTTCAAAAATACTTTTTAACTGATTCTCGGATCATTGCCTCAGATTGGATGAAATCAAACATATCTTCAGACTCTTTTGTTTTATCTGAATCCGGCAATGTTGTTAATTTACCTTTATCTTCTTTTAATTTTGAAGTTAATAATTTCGATTTTTATGACCCTAAAAATATAAAAAATTTATCGTCAGAAATAAATAAAAGTGATTACATAACTATTCCATCGCGTCGAGTTTTTAAAAATGATTTTCCCGAAACTAAAAATTATTATCAAAATTTATTTTCCCAAAATCTTGGTTTTGTTGAAATCAAAAAAGTCAATCATTCAATAGATTTATTTTTAAATTCAGAAAACGCTGAAGAAACCTGGTCGGTCTTTGATAACCCTACCATTCGAATTTATCAAAAAAATATTCATTTAAATTTTGATGATTATCAAAAAATGCTTATCACTAATTAAAAAGAAAAAAACTTTTTTTTCACTAATATTAATTTTATTATTAGCTCTTTTTTCTAGAACTATCGGTTTTAATTGGGATCAAGGACAGCATCTTCATCCAGATGAAAGATTTTTAACTATGGTGTCCACCGATATTAAAATTCCCAAAAATATTTTTCAATATTTTGACACTCAAAATTCACCTTTAAATCCCAAAAATAAAAACTATGATTTTTACGCCTATGGGACTTTTCCATTACTTATAACCAGAGGTATTGCTGAAATTATAAATCTAACTAATTATGATCAAATATTTTTGGTTGGTAGATTTTTATCAGCCATTTTTGACAGTTTAACTGTTTTATTAATATTTTTAATATCTTCAAAAATTTTTAAAAAAACAAATATTGCCATTTTAAGCGCTTTTCTTTATTCAATTTGCATCCTTCCTATTCAGCAATCTCATTTTTTTACCGTCGACTCCTTCACTGTTTTTTTCTTCATCCTCAGTATCTTTCTAATTATTTCAAATAAAGTTATATTTTCTGGATTAATTTTTGGACTTACATTAGCCAATAAAACTTCAGTTGGAATAATATTTCCCATTTTTTTGTTTTTTATTTTTTTTAAGGATAAAAAATATCTCACTAATATAAAAACTATAATCAAGTTTTGTTTATGTGTTTTTATTTCCTTTAGAATTTTTCAACCATATGCTTTTGATAATTTTATAAAAATATCCCCCGATTTTATTTCCAATATTAAAGAAGCCCATCAAATGATTACCGGCGAAATAAATTATCCTCCCAATGTTCAATGGGAAAACACCATTCCTATAATTCATCCGTTGTTAAATTTATTTTTTGTTGGATTGGGGCCAATGACTTTTCTTTTGTCATTTTTGGGTTTGGTCCAGATTTTAAAAAATAAAAAACTAAACAAACAACCAAAAATATTATTTATTTTATTAATTTGTATTTTTATCTTTTTTTATCATTCATTTCAGTTGGCTAAATATATGCGTTATTTTTATCCTATTTATCCAATTTTTATTATTTTTGCCGGTTATGGACTTTCGCGTTTAAGTAAAAAATTTTTTATATTTACTATCATAATTAACATTATTATCACCGCTGCTTTTCTAAATATTTACACTAAACCTCATAGTCGTTATCAAGCTTCTGAATGGATTTGTCAAAATATTTTAAATAAACCATCTATTCTATCCAGTGAAAGTTGGGATGATAATTTGCCTCTCAATACCATTTCTTGTTTCAATAAAGAATATATTCATCAGGAATTATCTTTTTTTGATAATGAATCTTTACTAAAATGGAAAAAGATAAATACTCAATTAAACTCAATTAATTACCTGATTCTTTCTTCAAACCGTCTTTGGGGATCCATTCCCAAAGACCCTATAAAATATTCTGAAACTTCAAGTTTTTATCAAAATCTTTTTGATCAAAATACTGATTTTAAATTAATTAAAAGAATTTATTCTTATCCTGGTTTTAGTTTGCCGTTTATAAAAAAATGCATTCTAATAGGTCCATCCGTTTATCCATACAAAACTACCAAAAATAATTTTTTTGAAATTGATAATTTTTGTGACTCTCCCGGAATTTATTTCAGGGATGATGCTACTGAAGAATCTTTTACAGTTTATGATCATCCACAGGTCAATATTTTTGGTAAAGTAAACTAAATGAAAAAAATACTCTTTTGGCAGCCGAAAAATGATTTTCTTGTCATTTTCGATCATGATTTTTGGGGAGAAATTGCTTTAATTGTTTTAAATTATTCCATTTGGTTATTTTTCTTTTTTGTTTCCTTTAAACTAATTAGTTTTGATATTAATTTTTTTGGCCGTCTTTTTATTGCCACTCTTATTGCTGAAATTGTAGAAAGATTTCTCAAAAAAAAGCGTATTTGGATCAGGCCTATGTTTAATCGACGTAAAATTGCCCCTAAGGGATTAGTCAATAATTGGTATTACAGTGGATCCTTTCCATCGGGTCACACCATGAAAGCCACTTATTTTCTTTTCTTTATCATTTCCACCGGAGTTTTATCTTTACCCGTTTTTTTAATGGTGGTTATTCCTTTGCTTACTTTTAGAGTTTTAGTCGGATTTCATTACCCTATCGATATGGTGGGGGGAGTAATAATGGGTACTATTCTTTGGTTTGTAACCAGAAATTTAATTTTTCCTGCCGATTTTAATAATTTTATCCAAACCATTTTTAATTTTATTTTTATGATTAGGAGTTAGAAATTATGATATCTGACCTAAATTTTATTATTTCCTGGTGGTTTTTGATTTTTGTTTTAGGTCTGATTTTTTTGCCACTAACCTCTGCTCTATTTAAAAAATTTTGGGATAAAGGTTATATTTTTTCCAAAACTATCTGCATTATTGTTTTAACTTACTTAACTTTTATTGGTGGTGCTTTTAAAATTCTACCTTTTACTAATTCAAACTTATTATTAATCCTTTTTTTATTATTTTTAGGAAATATATTTTTTCTAAAACACAAAAATAATTTTTCCGTTTTTAAAAAAACACTAAAAGAAAAATATAAGGTTTTTATATTTCAAGAAATTATTTTTCTTTTAATTTTAATAGGCTGGTCTTTTATTCGTGGATTTATGCCCAACATTGAAGGTTTGGAAAAATATATGGATTGGGGATTTATAAACTCCGCCTTAAGATCAAAATTTTTACCTCCACAAGACATGTGGTTTTCCGGTGAAATCATAAATTATTATTATTTTGGTCATCTTATTTTTGCTGTTCTCACCAGATTAAGCACGATCAGTTCAGCTATTACTTATAATCTATCCATTGCCACCGTCTGTGCTTTAACTTTTGTTTCTTCTTTTTCCATTGCTTCTAATTTAGTTTTTTTAACAATTAAGCCCTCCTCGTCAAGGGAGGGTGGTCCGAAATTTCGGACTGGGTTTAACAAAATAATCGCAGCTGGTCTAATTTCAGCTCTACTTTTAACTTTTGGGGGCAATCTTCATTCAATTTATAAAATAGCTAAATTAAACATTCAAGAAAATCATAAATTGGTTTTAACCAAAAATGCCATTATCACTGCTGCTGATAGTTATTGGTATCCAGACGCCACTCGTTTTATTGGTTTTGATCCGGACGTCAAAGACAAAACTATTCATGAATTTCCCATTTATAGTTTTGTTGTAGCCGATCTGCATGGACATATGAATGACATCCCCGTTATTTTATTTTTCATGGCCTTTTTATTATCCTCTGTCACTAATCCGTTTTTAATTATTATTTCCGGTTTTACTTTATCAGTTGCTTATATGACTAACGCTTGGGATTTTGCTGTTTATGGGCTTCTTTTTGCTGTTTTTACCTTCTTTTTAAATTTGAAAAATAATCCCAAAAACGCTTTTCAAAAAACTTTTATAAATGGGATACTGACCATTGCTTGTTGGTTTATTTTTTCCCTTCCTTTTTCTTTAAACTTTATCCCAATGGGTAACGGTATTAAACTTTCCGATGGACACAGCCTTTTCTATCAATTGTTTATTTTATATGGTGGTTTTTGGTTGATTTGTTTACCATTTTTAATTTTATTAATTAAAAAATTTATTGTAAATTATAAATTGAAAATTAAAAATTTAGATAATACTGATCTTTTCGTTTTATCTATAATTATTGTTGCCACCCTTTTAATAATTATTCCAGAATTAATTTATCTCAAAGATATCTATATTTACGAACATCGCCGTGCCAACACTATGTTTAAATTGGTTTACCAAGCTTTTATTATGTATTCTCTGGTTTCCGGTTATGTTTTTTATAAAGTTAGAAGTTTATTAAAAATTAAATGGCTCAATCTGTTGTATGGATTTTTATTTGCCATAATCTTTTCCATCCATCTAATTTATCCTTATTTTGCCATTAAATCATTCTATGGATCTCTTAAAAAATATCAGGGTTTGTGGGGTTTAAATTATTTAAAAAATGATTATCCGGATAATTTTGCTGCCATCAATTGGATTAATCAAAATATTTTTGGTCAACCGGTAATGCTTGAAGCTGTTGGTGATAGCTACACCACTTTCAATCAAGTCTCAGTATCCACTGGTCTTCCCACCGTTGAAGGTTGGATTGTCCATGAATGGCTTTGGCGTGGCGGCTATGATAAACCGGCATCTCGTCAAAAAGATGTTCAATCAATTTATGAAAGCAAAGACATTGATCTCTTAAAACAATTAATTCAAAAATATAATATTAAATATATTTTTGTTGGCACCAAGGAACACGAAAAATATCCTGATCTAAATGAAAATAATTTTAAAGAAATTGGGGGGCAAGTTATTTTTCAGTCTGGTGAAACCAAAATTTACCAGCTATAGTTAACTGTCCATGGAAAATATTTTAGAAGGTTTAAACCCAAATCAAAAACAGGCTGTCACTTATGTCGGTTCACCTTTGCTTTTATTAGCCGGTGCTGGAAGTGGCAAAACTCGCGTTTTAACTCATCGCGTTGCTTATTTTATTCAACAAAAAATCGCCAAACCTTCAGAAATTTTACTTCTAACTTTCACCAATAAAGCCGCCAATGAAATGAAAGAACGTACTATCAAATTATTACCACCTGTAAGGGCGCATCATGATGCATCCCTCCCCAAAAATAATATTTTTGCCGGTACTTTTCATTCTTTTTGTTGTCGTGTTTTAC